>NZ_CM001466.1:3155482-3207787 GCF_000231055.2 Saccharomonospora azurea NA-128
CGGCACCGACGAAAGCGTTTGCGCGCAGCCCAACGCGTCACCGTCCGCGAGCCGGAGGGCCGCCCGCACCACCGGAGCGGCCCTGTTCTCGCTGCCGGCGAGCGGTTCGCAGGCTCGGCGCAGCGGGCCTGCGAACCGCTCGTCGCCCTCGCACAGCAGGCGGCTCACGAGCTGCCCGTCGATCAGCAGCCCCGCCACCTCGTCCCACGCCTCCGCGGCGGCGTACTCCAGCAGAGCCCGTTCGAGGGCGCCGCGTCGGCGCAGCCAGGCGGCGGCGGGCAACCGGACGGCGGCCACCTGCCGGGGCGCCCCGCGCTCCAGTTCGCGGCGCAGCGCGTCCCGGACCACACCGGGGTAGGCGTGGTCCCCTGTCCGCGTGGTCGTGGCGAACGCCGAGCACTCCGCCAGCCCGCACCAGGCGATCGGCGGCCGGGCCGGCGAGCTCGCGCGCCAGCTCGTCGTCGAACGCGTCCACCACGCACGTGCCGAGCAGGAAGCGGCGTAGCTCGACGGGGAGCGGGTCGAACACCTCGTGTCGGAAGTAGTCGTCGACGTCCGACTCGGCCGTGCCACCGGGCCGACCCACGTGCCACGAGCGGCGGCTCAGGACGAGGCCCGCGACCCAACCCCCGTGGTAGGCGTTCCAGTCGTGCACCCCGGCGGTCGGTTGCGGTGGCTCGCCCGGTGTCGCCAGCAGCGTCGCCGCTTCGCCGTCGTCGAAGGCCAGGTCCCCGGACCCGAGTTCCACCAGCGTGTTCTCCAACCGGTAGCGGTGCAGGGGCAGAGCTGGTGGCCGACGCCCCGCGAATACGAGCCGGAGGCGGCCCCGGGTGAGGCGCAGCAGGAGGTCGACGTCGTCGGCCACGTCCGCCGTGAGGCGGTGATGATCGTCGAGCACGATCGTCAACCGGCGTCCGGCCGCGACGACCGCCGAGGCCGGCGACGACACCCAGGCCGCGGACGGCCGATCGTCGTGGCCGGGTGCGACATCCACGCCGAGGTCGGCCAGACACCGCCCGAGGCAGGCCGCGAACACGCCCCGCTGGGCCAGGACGTCCGGCGGGCCGTCGAACGTCACCCACGCCGTGTCACCGGAGCGTCCCTCCGCCTTCACCCACTCCGCGAGCAGCGTGGTCTTGCCCGTGCCCGGGGGCGCGGTCACCACCACGAGAGGTACGTCGTCGGTCCGGGAGAGCAGTTCCAGTGCCCGCTGGCGGTGCACATGGTGCCGGGGCAGACCCGGGACGTCGAACCGGCACGCCCACACCGCGTCCGCGGCGCGGGTGGCCGGGCTCGCCGACGCTGTCGACTCCGTCGCTGCGATCGGGTGGAGACGGGTGGCCTTCACCGTGAGGTGCCTTCCGCTGGGCTGAAGAACTCTCGGACTCTCGCGGACTCTCGGCCCCGAACGTAGAAGGTGTCCCGGCGGGGCACCACGGACCAAAGACCCGGCTGCCCGAGGGCCTCGGCCCGATACTTCATCCGCTGCAGACGATGTGCGCGCGCCGCGCCCGCCGCATCGTGGAAGGACATCCGTGGTCGTAGGCGGGAGGAAGCATGAGCGAGACGTCACAGGCCCGTTCCAGGGCTCAGGAGGCTGCCGGCACGGAACACGTACCGCCGCAGACACGTGGCCGGATGGACGAGGCGTCCACGACGGGTGAGCGTTCCTACGCGAGGGAGGGCCGGTCGGACATGGGCGGAATGGGTGGCATCGCGTTCGCCTCCACGCTGCTCTTCCTGGCCGGTGCCTACCAGATCATCGTGGGCCTGACCGCGATCCTCAACAGCGACTTCTACGTCGTCACGGCGAGCGGACTCGCCGTCAACGTGAACTACGCGGCGTGGGGATGGGTGCACCTCGCCCTGGGCGTCATCGCGGTCGCCGCGGGCTTCGGCCTGCTGACCGGGCAGACCTGGGCACGCGTGACCGGTATCGCGATGGCGGCGCTCAGCGCGATCGTGAGCCTCGCGTTCATCCCTGCCTACCCGCTGTGGGCGCTCGTGGTGATCGCACTCGACATCGTGGTGATCTACGCGATCGCCGTGCACGGCAAGCGAGGCGAGACGGTCTGACCGTCGAGGACACGTCAGGGCCGTCCGGGCTCACGTCTCGGGCGGCCCTGACGCTGTGCCGGGTGCGAGCGCGGCCAGCGATCGTCGGGCGATCCGGCGGGCTCCGGTGACGTTCATCCGCCAGCGGGCCATCCGTTCGCTGATCCGGAAGTAGCGGGCGACGCTCGCGTCGGTCCAGCCCCGGAACGCTGCCGTCCGCGCGGCGGTGCACGGCAGCAGCAGTTCACCGGACAGCTCCGCGGCCTCCTGCTCCAGTGCCTCGCGCCCGGACTCCACGCCGGAGCGGCACGATCCGCCGGCGGTGACGAGCACGCCGAAGTCGTGTTCGAGCAGCACGTGGGCCATCTCGTGCGCCACCGTGGAGCGGCGCCGGTTGCGCTCGTGCGTGTGGTTCTCGACGATCACGCACCCGGTGCCGACCTGCACCAGCGCGCCCGAGAACGACTCGACGGCGGGACCGGTGAAGTGCGCGACGGCCGACGCGGGCAACCACGGCTCGTCGAGCGTGAACACCTCGACGCCGTACAGCGCGGCGAGGGCGTACGGGTCGAGCGGCGCGAACGTGCGGATGCCGAGTTCCGCTCGTACGTCGGCGGCGAGCCGCCGGGCCGTGGCCTTGAAGCCGCGCCGCAGCGCCACGTCAGCTCTCCTGTCTGTCCGCCTTGATGCGCCGCATCGTCGCGCTCACGATGTCGAGCAGGTAGTCCTTGTCGGCGTCGCTCAGGTCGTTCCTGGCGCGGAGGAGCAGAGAGAGCTGGGTTTCCAGCGCGGGTTGCGGCTCGGTGCGGGCGGTGTCGCCGGGGCGCACCATGAACTCCTCGGCGGGTGCGCCGAGCCACTGCACCAGCGCGATGAACCCGTCCAGGTCGGGGCGTAGCCCGTTTCCCATCCTGCTGAGCAGCGAGGGACTGACCCCCGCCTGCTCGGCGAGCTGCCTCCACGAGAGGCCGCGCGCTCGGCGCCCGGCATCGAGCGCCTCGTAGAGACGCCGCGCGTCCATGCGGCCTTCCATGTCGCCGTCCTCCACGCCGAAGCCGTTCCCCGTTCCTTTTCACTATCACAGGGGTGTGTCACCCGCGCCACACGCGTTGCTCTTCCAATACAGTGTCCCACTACTGCAACGACGCACGAGGGGGTTCGTGGATGCGCACGCCGTATTCCGTTGTCTTCCGGTTCTCTCCCGACTCGCTGACCTGGCTCGTGAGCCGGGAGCGCACCGTGGTGTCCCGGTACTGCCGCAAGCGGGACGCCGTCCGGGAGGCCACGCGGCTCGCTCGCGCGGCCATCCGCGCGGAACTGACCGTCGAACGCATGGACGGCACGGTCGAGTGGGTTCGGCACTACGGTCCGTCGACAGGCCCGCGGAAGGCCGGCGGAGCGACCCGCGGACACCCGCCGAAGGGCGATGGGCGAGCGCCCCGCGACGGCGATAGCGTGACGGTGTGATGAAGCGAACGATGCTGGCGGCGGCGTGTGCCGCTGTTCTCGCGACGACGGCGTGCGGTGGCGACGACGGGGCCGGTGAGGACACCGCCGCGCCGAGTCCCCAACCTTCGGGACCACAGCAGGAATCGCCGCGGCCTTCACCCACGGGCGAGCCGGGCGGCGAGTGCGCGAGTGTCATCGACGGGCTCTCGCCCCGGGAACGTGCGGCGCAGCTGCTCGTCGTGGGGGTCGACGAGACCGACCCCGCCTCCGCGGTGGCCCTTGTCCGCGACAACAAGGTGGGCGGGATCTTCATCGGAGGCAACGCCACGACCCTGTTCACGGGCGACGCTCTGGAACAGGTGCAGCAGGCCGCGGGCGACATCCCGGTCTCGGTCGCGGTCGACGACGAGGGCGGGCGTGTCCAGCGCATCGACGAGCTCGTCGGACCCATGCCCAGCGCCAGGCAGATGGCCGCGACGATGAGCCCCGACGAGGTGCGGGAACTCGCGGCCGAGCGGGGCCGGCAGATGCGCGACTACGGGATCACCGTGGACTACGCACCCGTCGTCGACCTCACCGACGGCCCCGCGAACGGCGTGATCGGGGACCGCTCGTTCAGCGCCGACCCGCAGAAGGCCACGGAGTACGCCGCCGCGTTCGCCCACGGACTGGCCGATTCGGACGTCCGGCCGGTCATCAAGCACTTCCCGGGCCACGGCCGGGCGAACGGCGACTCCCACCAGGGCCTGGTGACGACACCGCCGCTCGACGACCTCCGCCAGTCGGACCTCGTGCCGTACGAGGACCTGGGCGTCTACCCGGACGGCACGGAAGTCATGGTCGGTCACCTGAACGTGCCCGGGCTCACCGACGGCACACCCGCCTCGCTGTCCCCGGAGGCGTACCGGCTGCTGCGCGAGGACTTCGGCTACGACGGTCCGGTGCTCACCGACGACCTGGGCGCGATGAGGGCCATCTCGGACTCGTACACGCTCGACGAGGCCGTGCTGCTCGCGCTGCAGGCGGGCGCCGACCAGCCACTGTGGTCGGCCGGGGGCGACGTCGGCCCGGTGCTCGACCGGCTGGAGTCCGCCATGGCGAACGGCGACCTGCCGCAGGATCGCGTCACCGAGTCGCTCACGCGGGTGCTGAACGCCAAGGGCGCGTGCGGCTGAGCCGAGAGGCCTACGGCCGGGCGGTGGTGAGGTTCGCGATCACCGCGTCGAGGTCCAGGCGGTCGGACTCGTACCCCAGGGGCACGCGCGACAGCGTGGCGTCCACGAACGCCTGGATTTCACTCCGGTCGGCCTCGACGGCCGCGTAGCCGTCCGGCGACTCCAGCTCGATCACGAGCAGGTCGTCGTCGGACGGCGACAGGTCCGGTCGGATCCGGACGTCGCCGATGCCCGCGGGGGCGTGGAGGCCGGTGATGAGCAGGTCACGGGCGAACTCCCATTCCACCCACTCGTCCGGCTCCACCTGGAAGGCGAGCCCCACCGTGAACGGTGCGGTCGAGGTGTAGGTCAGCCTGGACAACACGGGTGTCTCACATCCGCTGAGGTACACGAACTGGTTCTGGTGTACGGCGTTGTCGTCCACGGCACGCTCCCGTCCATCCGTGGCGCCGAAGTGGCGCGCGTGCGGCCTTCCCTTGATGAAGACGTCCATCTGCCATCAAAGTGATGCGCCATTCGGGCGAAAGTTGATGATCGAGACGGACAGTAGAGCAAACCACTGCCGTGCCCGAGGGATCGGGTCCCCTTGTCGGCCGAACGGCTGGCAACGCAGTCCTTGTGTCACACGATCGAGTCTTCTTGGGTTTAGAACGGTCTCCGACTGGTGACAGGGATAGTTTGGCCGGGTAGACAGCACGTGACGTGATCTTTGCTCTGAGTGAGGTGGGCGTGAGGGGCGGCTGATGGAGGACCGAGACTGATGGCCCCCGACGTCCTGCGCCGGACACCGCACGACGCCGGAGTGCTCGATCGCACAGGGATCGTCGCGGCGAGCGCACCCTCCGTCGCCGAGGAACAGGAGATCCCGCCCGACGCCTACCGGCCTCGGTCCCGCCGCTTCCAGTTCACCGCGCTCGCCTCCCTGGGGCTGATGCTCGCCGTGGTGGTCACGGGCGTGCGCGGCCACGGCGGTGAGCCCTCCGACGTCGCGCCCACCACGGCGCGCGGGCGCGGGCTCGGTGACACCGTGCCGGTGGTGTCGGCCCCGGAGGAGTCCCGCGCGCCTCATGGCGACGAGCGCGAGACCGGTGAGCGGACGCCGTCGGTTCCGGCGAGCCGGACGCCCTCCGATCCCGAGCCGGGCCCGACGGTGGAGCCGACGGTGCGACGGGTCCACCCGTCGATCGTGCTCCCGACGCCGGGGCAGCGGCCCGAGCCCGGCGCGGTCCCGGGTGCCGACGAGGAGATGCCGGTGTCGGTCGAGGTGCCGCACGCCGGAGACGCCGGAGACGACGCGCCGGGGCCGGACAGGCTGCCGTGGTCGGCCGTGTTGACGCCGCACCGGGACGACGATCGCTTGCGCGCGCGGGACGACGTTCCCACCGCGACCGAGGCCTCGGACGTCGACCGGGAAAGGCGGGGGAGTGAGCGCATCACGCCGTCGCCTGGCGGGTGAGCACCCACGATCGAGTGCACTTGTCCTGCGGACGGTCATGTTCCGGTAGCCACTAGTAGGTGCGACCCTTTTGTTTTGCAATCACCCAGCCGAAGGTGGTTACTGAGACAAGCGTCACATGCCAATCTCTTACCAACTGGTAGGCCATAGAAGTTGGGGCGGGCCGTTTTCGCCATCGTTGTTCCCGTCGTCGGCCCGTGGAGGAATGCAGGTGCCCACGCATCAGCCGCGTGGTGGGGCAGTGTTGGCCGGCCTCGGCGGGTGGCTGCCGCCCCGCGTGGTCGACAACGACGAGCTCAGCCGACGCATCGACACGTCGGACGAGTGGATTCGCACCAGGACGGGAATCTCTCGGCGCCACGTCGTCGACAACGGACTGTCCACGGTCGACATGGCGGTGCAGGCGGGTCGCCGCGCTCTGCGGTCGGCCGGGCCGTACGGCGAGGCCGTCGACGCCGTCGTGCTCGCCACCAGCACCCCCGACCACGTGTGTCCGGCCAGCGCCCCGCAGGTGGCCGCCGAGCTCGGGTTGTCCGGCGCCGCGGCCTTCGACGTCAACGCGGTGTGCAGCGGGTTCGTCTACGCACTCGCGACGGCGTCCGGTCTCCTGGCCGCCGGGGTCGCGAGGAACGTCCTGCTCATCGGCGCCGACGCGTTCACCACGCTGCTCGACCCCGACGACCGCACCACCGTTCCGATCTTCGGTGACGGTGCGGGGGCGGTGGTCCTGCGCGAGGGCGCTCCCGACGAGCTGGGCGCCGTGGGACCGTTCGACCTGCGCAGTGACGGCGAACTGGCCGACCTGTTGATCGTCCCGGCAGGTGGTTCCCGGCAGAAGCATTCGGACGACCCGAGCGACCACTTCCTCCGGATGCAGGGGCAGACCGTCTTCCGGCACGCGACCTCGCACATGGCGTCGTCGTCGCGCGCGGTGCTCGACAAGGCCGGGTGGAGCACGTCGGACGTCGACCGGTTCGTGGGCCACCAGGCCAACATCCGCATCCTCACGGCCACGGCCAAGAACCTCGGACTGCCCGCCGACAGTCTCGTCGTCAACATCGGACACACCGGCAACACGAGCGCGGCATCCATCCCGCTCGCGATGCTCGACGCCGTCGTCGACGGCACGCTGCGGGCGGGTGACCGCGTGCTCGTGTCCGCGTTCGGCGCGGGTCTGACCTGGGGTTCGACGCTCCTGCGGTGGCCCGAGCTGGCGTGCGAGCCGCTGTCCTGATCCTCAGCGCGTCGCGGTGAAGGTCGCCGTGGGCGTGCGCCTGCCGCGCAGGTGCACGTCGCCGTGCGGGGCCCAGCGTGCGCGTTCGGAGGCGGCCGCCCCCTCCAGGGTCGGCCCGCTGGCGAGAACTCGGCCGGGCACGTTCTTCGCGTGTTCGGTCAGCCGGGCGGCCTCGTTGACGGCGTCGCCGATCACGGTGTACTCCAACCGGCTCCGGGAGCCGAGCTGACCGGCGAACACCTGCCCGGTGGCGACACCGATGCCGAGGTCCAGCTCGCCGCGCTCACAGACCGCGTCGCGGATCTGCCGGGCCGTGCGCAGCGCCGACGTCGCCGGGTCCGCGTGCCGGGTGGGCGCGCCGAACACACACAGCGCGGCGTCGCCCTGGAACTTGTTCACGAGACCGCCGTGGCTGTTGGTGGCCGCGACGACGACCTCGAACAGGCGGTTGAGCCGGCGGGCCACCTCGTCGGGGGTGAGCTCGGAGGCGAGCGTGGTGGAGTCGGCGACGTCCACGAACAGCGCGCACACCTCGCGCACGTCGCCGGACAGGGAGACACCGTGTTCGAGCGCGTGCCGGACGACGTCGTCGCCGACGTGGCGGCCGAACAGGTCGCGCAACCGTTCCTGCTCCCGCAGTCCCGTCGCGAGGTCCCGGACGGACGACTGGAGCATGCCGATCTCACCCGCGTCGTCGATGCGCACGGTGACGTCGCGGCGTCCCGCGCGGATGTCGTCGAGCACCCCCCGCATGCGCTGCAGGGGTGCGGCGACCGCTCGCGCGAACAGGGCCGTCGCGAGAGCCCCGAAGAGGAGTCCGGCCGTCGACAGCAGCACCGCGCTCGGTGTCGGATCCTCGTCACCGATGTGCGGTGGCAGGATCAGGAACAGCACGCCGACGAGGGGCACCCCGCTGGACAGTCCCCAGACGACGACGAGCCGCGTGAGCACGGACGTCGGTCCACGTGGCCCCGCGACGTCGAGCGACATCGACAGCAGCGGGCGCGCCACCCGCTCGGCGGCGAGGTAGGTCAGGCCGGCGGTGGACAGGCCGCCCAGCACGATCGTCAACACGACGCCGACCGCGTTGATCCACGTGCCGAACACCGCGGCCAGTACGCCGAACAGCACCGCGCCCGCCGCCCACAGGGTGCCGCTGACCAGCGCGAGCTCGACGGGGATGCGCAGTGCTCGGGTCGCCTCCTGAAGCGTGGGCCGGCGACCGGCGAGGAACCACACCACCGTGCGGCGCTGGAGGTAGCCCGCCCAGACGGTGCCGACGACGAACGCGAAGGACACGTAGGCGAGCGCGCAGAGAAGGATGACCTGGCGGCCGGGACCGAGATCGTCGGGTAGGCCCTGCAGCGAGAGCAGGAGCAGAACGAGCCCCGCACTGCAGAGACTGGTGCCGAATCCGATCGCGGCGAAACCCAGGCTGGTGCGGAGGACGGTGCCGATCCGCTGGGAGACGTGCCGTCTGGCCACCTCAGGATCGTAGGGGGCCCCGTGCGGGGACGGTATGCCCGGACGGCGTCGCCGCCCCGGCGACGTCGGAGTCACGACGCGCGACGCCGCTCCTGTCGCCGGGTCGCGTCCCGGACGGCCTTCTCCAGCTCGGCGCGGTTCATCTTCGAACGGCCCTTCACCCCGAGCTCGCGGGCCATCCGGTCGAGCTCGCTCTTGGTGAGTTCCGACAGGTCGGGCTGCTTGTCGCGGGACTTGGTCGCCTTGCCCTTGGACTCCTTGTCCTGTGCTCGGGGCTTCTCGTCGGCCTGCGACTTCTTCGTCCGCTCCTCGGTCTTCTGCCCGCCGCCGCGTTTGCGTCCTTCGATGCTGCGCGACAACGCCTCGAACAGGTCGACCACCTTGGTGGCCTCGCGGGGCTCCTCGGCCGGCGTGATGGTGCGACCCGCCCGCTTGTCCTCGATGAGCTGCATGATCCGCTCGGTGTAGGTGTCGCGGTACTCCTCCGGCTGCCACTCCTCCGCCATCGACTCGATCAGGCTCACGGCCATGTCGACTTCCTTCTCGCGGGCCTGGCCGACCTCGGGCAGCTTGCTGATCTCCTTCCGGGGTTCCCGGATGTCCTCGGGGAAGAGCAGCGTGTTGAGCACGAGGACACCGTCACCCGCGCGTACGGCGGCGATGTACTCCTTGCCGCGCATCACGAACCGCGCGAGCCCGGCCCGGTTCGTCTTGGCCATGGCCTCGATCAGCAGGGAGTAGGCGCGGCCGAACTCCTCCTTGGCCGGGGCCAGCCAGTAGGTCTTCTGGAAGTAGATCGGGTCGATCTCGTCCAGATCCACGAAGGCGTCGATGTCGATGGTGCGCGACCGGCCCGGGGCGATCTCGTCGAGCTCGTGCGGCTCGATGAGCACGTACTCGTCGCCGCCGAGGTCGTAGCCCTTGACGATCTCGTCGTACGGCACTTCCTCGCCCGTGCGCTCGTTCACGCGGCGGTAGCGGATACGGTCGGACGTGCCGCGCTGGAACTGCCGGAAGTGGACGGTGTGGTCCTGGGTGGCGCTGTAGAGCTCGACGGGCACCGTCACCAGACCGAAGTTGAGCGCTCCGTTCCAGATAGCTCGTGCCACGGCTCCTCCTGGACTGACGTCCGTCGTGTCATCCGAGCATGCCGCAGGCCGACGGCACCGGCCACTCGGACGGGTTACACCGTTGCCGCGGTGTTCGCGGTCGGAAGGTCACCACGACTCCTCGCTCGGTGCGGCCAGCGCGCCGAGGTGGTCGGGGATGCCGGGTGCACCGGCTTCCTTCGTGATGAGCAGCCACTGCTCCTGGTCCGCGCTGCGGTAGGCGCGCACCATGACGAACGCGCCGTGGAGCCGGTCGCCGACGAGACGGAACGTCAGCCGTCCCTCGTCGAGGGCGTGGCTGGGGCTGAGGGAGCCGAGACCCTCCACCGTTCCGGTGTCCCACACGGCGCCGAGGCCGGACTCCGCGGTGCGGATCGCGAGTCGCTTGTCGCCCGGCGTGTGCGAAGGGTGCTCGGGGATGGCCCAGCACACCGACATCTCCCCGAACTGGAGGCGCAGATCGTAGTGGAGGCCGTGCTCCGGGCGCGTTATCACGTAGAGTGACCGATTTCGGCCCGCGGCGCCACGCCCGCCGTTCTCGCCCGGCCGGCGTGGGTGTGGAGTCGGCGGCGTGGTGCCACGCGTGTCCCGGTCCGCCATGACAGCGAACATACCCGCTCCTGAACTGGGAAAACAGTCCGGCTCGCCGAGGCGACGCGATCCGGGGGCAGGTACCCCTCGACGGGGGTACGGGGTACCGCCCGTCGAGGGACGTCAGCCGGTCACGGACATGCGCCGTTCAGTGCATCAAGGCGTGTCGATGATGACCAAGAGTGACAAGATCGCCCTGGCTCGCGCGTGCGGTCGAGGCGCCGCGCGGTCACCCGAGGTTGTCTTCCTCCACGAGGCCGTCGCGAAGCTTCTTCAGCGTCCGCGCGAGCAACCGCGACACGTGCATCTGGGAGATGCCGACCCGCTCGGCGATCTGCGTCTGCGTCATGTTGTGCACGAACCGCAGCGCGAGGATCGTGCGCTCGCGTTCGGGGAGCTGCCGCACCAGCGGCTGGAGCGTCTCGTGGTTCTCCACGCCCGCCAGCGCCGCGTCCTCCTCGCCGAGGGTGTCGCCGAGCGCCAGGTTCTCGGTGTCCGCCGACAGCACCTCGTCCAGCGACATGGAGTGGTAGGCGTTGCCGGCTTCCAGGCCCTCGTAGACCTCCTCGGGAGTGAGCCCGAGGTGTTCGGCGATCTCACTGGGAGTCGGGGCCCGGCCGAGTCGCTGCGACAGCTGCGTGCTGGCGTTGTTGATCGAGAGGTGCAGTTCCTTCAGCCGCCGGGGCACGCGGATGACCCAGCCGGTGTCCCGGAAGTGCCTGCGCACCTCGCCCATCACCGTGGGCACGGCGAACGAGAGGAAGTCGGAGCCGCGTGCGGGGTCGAACCGGTCCACCGCGTTGATCAGACCCACGCGCGCGACCTGCACCAGGTCTTCCTTGGCGACGCCCCGGCCCGAGAAGCGCTGTGCGATGTGCTCCGCCAGCGGGAGGTGGCCCGTGACGAGCCTGTCCCGCAGTTCGGCACGACGGGGGGCGTCCTCGCCGAGCGAGGCGAACTCGTGGAAGAGCGGCGTCAGGTGCTGGTAGTCGTCCGACGCCGTGCGCGTTCCCTGTGTGGTCGATTCGGTCACGAAAAAGCCGGCTTCCGTTTCGCGAGCTCGATCTGGACCCAGCTGCCCTGGCCGTTCTCCGTGTTCGGCTCGGCCCAGGCCCTCGCCGAGTCCGCGAGCGTGGTGAGCACCTTCCACCCGAACGACGTCGTGCTCGGGGCCTCCGCGTCGTCCGAGGCGACAGCGCCGCGGAACAGCAGCTGGTCCTCGTCGAGCGTGAACCGGCAGACCATCGTGCTGCCGGGAACGGCCCGCGTGATGAGCGTCGAACACGCCTCGTCCACCGCGAGCCGGAGGTCGGCGATGGAGTCGAGGTCGAAGTCCACTCGCATCGCGATGCTCGCCGCGACCGACCGGATGATGGGTAGGTGCACCAGACTCGCCCCGAGCCGGAGTTCGATGTCGTCCTGCGCGCCGATGCTGCTCGTCGGCGGCTTGGTCTCGGTCACTGTCACCTCGGTGTTCTGCCGACCGTTCAAAGTTCCCCGCTCACAGTAGCGATCGTTCTGGCCAACCTTCTCCTCTTTCTCAGTCGTGGCGCAACAGGGCGCCGAAGCCCTCGGTGAGCTGCAGCCGGTCGCCCACGCTGACCACGTCGGCGTCGACGGCCGCCGCGGCCATCGGCAGCGCCTCGTCGGCGCGGGCGCGGGTGGCGGCGTCGTCACCGGAGGCCGTGATGAGCTCCTCCTGCGTGGCGACGAGTGCGGGTGCCGACCCGGTGAGGACCTCGGTGTCGCCGGGATCGCCGGCGAGCAGTGTCTCGACGTTGCCCTCCCGCAGCGCCGCCGTCACGGCCTCCAGACCCTGCACCGCGAGCCCGGTCGGCTGGGCCAGGGCGGCTGAGAAGCGTTGTGCCACCTCGTCCTTGCGCCTGGCCGTGGCCTCGGCGAGCAACTCGTCGATGAGCAGGTCGAGCTCCTCGTTGCCCGACCCCTGCTTGCGCCCGCCGGGTTCGACTTCCTCGGTGCTCTCACGGACGCCCTGCGGCAGCGCGTCGATCAGCGCCTTGCGTGCCTGCGACTCGCCCGCGACGACGACCAGCGTGGCGCCCACGCTGCGAGTGATCGACGCGACGTGCTCGGCGGCCTTCTCGATGTTCTGCTTGACCAGCTCCTCGGCGTGCGCCTGGATGTTGCGGTGCGCCCAGGCTCCGCCGCGCACCTTGCTGATGTGGGTGTCCGTGCCCTCGACGGTACGTGAGTCGACCACGTTCCCGCGCTCGTCGACGGCTGTGACGTCCGCCCCCACGCGGTCGACCACGGCGACGACGTGGGCCGGCGGGAGTTCGCCGAGTTCGGCGAGCGGAAGGACGTAGGGCATCCGCGACACGCGGGCCACCGGTCGGGGCGGGGGTTCGGCGAGCCACTGGTCCAGCAGGACCCGCTCGGCGGCGGCGACGACGGCGCGCCCGGCGCGGCCCACGGGAGGTTCGCTGTCGAGGACCGCGTCGTCGAGCGCGGCGAGAGTCCGCTCGTCGGCGCCCTGCTCGGCCAGTTCACCCCGCAGCTCGCGCCACAGGAGTTCCCGTTGCTTGGCGGCGTCCTCGGTGTTGTGGGTGTCGTCGAAGTACACGGAGGCGAACGGGCCGTCGGTCTCCACCAGGTCACGCAACCTCGTCGTGTCCACTCCACCCTCCTTGTCGTGCGCACGGTTCGGGCGCGATCCCGCGCCGCCGCTGGATCGGTACCGGTCCTCTCGGAGGGGCGGATACCCGATCGGGGTGGACGGAAACGCGGTCGAAGATCGAAAAGTGTGGCCGAGGTGGTGACTCCGCCCACCCTTTCCGGGTCTGACGGCGTCACAGCGCCGTTGTGTGCCTAAGGTCAGCGCGCGTGAGTGCAGCATGATCTGGTGGCATGCGGTCCTGATCGCCGTGGCGGGCGTCTGGGCGGGAATGATCAACACGGTCGTCGGGTCGGGGACGCTCGTGACGTTTCCCGTGCTCGTGGCGCTCGGCTATCCACCGGTGACGGCGACGACGTCCAACGCGATCGGACTCGCCCCGGGCAGTATCAGCGGCGCGATCGGCTACCGGCACGAGCTGGAGGGTCAGCGCAGCCGGTTGCTGCGGTTCACCCCGGCGTCGCTGCTCGGCGCCATCGGCGGGGCGGGGTTGCTGCTGTCGTTGCCGCCCGACGCCTTCGAGACGGTGGTGCCCGCGCTCGTCGGTCTCGCCGTCGTGCTGGTCATCGTGCAGCCGAGGGTGTCGAGCTGGGTGCTGCGCCGCCGGGAGGAGCGCGGGGAGGCGGGAGCCGAGAGCTCCGGTCCCGGCGGGGCGTTGCTGCTGATCGGGCTGGTGTTCCTGATCGGTGTCTACGGCGGGTACTTCACGGCCGCGCAGGGCGTCATGTTGATGGCCGTCATGGGCATGCTGATCAACGAGAGCCTGCAACGCCTCAACGCGGTGAAGAACGTGCTCTCGGCCGTGGTCAACGTCGTGGCCGGGACGGTCTATGCGTTCGTCGCGCCCGTCGACTGGTTCGTCGTCGCGCTGCTGGCGGTGGGCTCCGTGGTGGGCGGTCAGCTCGGCGCCAAGGTCGGCCGCAAGCTCTCACCCACCGCGTTGCGCGCGACGATCGTGGTCGTCGGTGTGGCCGCGATGGTGCAGCTCATCCTGCGGCAGGTCTGACGGCAGCTCTGACGGCGTTCGGTCCGGGGACCGGCCGGGGCGGCTGACGTCGTCGGGCCACCACCCCGGCCGGACGCGTCACGCGCTGAAGGTCTTCGCCGCCTCCAGGAACGTGTCGTTCTCCTCCGGCGTGCCGATGGTCACGCGCACGCCCTCACCTGCGAACGGACGCACCACGACCTTGTGCTCCAGCGCGTGCTCGGCGAAGGCGCCGGTGCGCTCGCCGAGGGGGAGCCACACGAAGTTGGCCAGCGTCTCGGGCACCTCGTAACCCGCCTCGCGCAGCGCGTCCCGCACGCGGGTGCGTTCCCGCACGATGTCGTCGCAGCGCGCCAGCAGCTCGTCCTTCGCGTCGAGCGACGCGAGCGCCGCCGTCTGCGCGAGCGCGTTCACGCTGAACGCCACGTACACCTTGCGCAGCGCCTCGACGACCTCCTCGGCCGCGATCGCGTACCCGACCCGCAGACCCGCGAGCCCGTACGCCTTGGAGAAGGTGCGCAGCACGGCCACGTTGGGCCGGGTGCGCGCGAACTCCAGGCCGTCGGGCACGTCGGGATCGGTGACGAACTCGCGGTACGCCTCGTCGAGCACCACCACGACGTCGGACGGCACGCGGTCGAGGAACCGCGTGAGCTCGTCCCTGCGCACGGCCGTTCCCGTCGGGTTGTTCGGGTTGCACACGAACACCAGCCGTGTCCTCGGCGTGATGGCCGCCAGCATGGCGTCCAGGTCGTGGGTGTGCGAGGGCGTCAGCGGCACGCGCACCGGGGTGGCGTTGCCGACCTGCGTGACGATCGGATACGCCTCGAACGAGCGCCAGGCGAACAGGACCTCCTCGCCCGGAGCGCACAGCGCCTGGACGAACTGCTGGCACAGCGAGACCGAGCCGCACCCCACGGCCACCTGGGCCGTCGGCACGTCGTACTCCCGCGCCAGGCGGTCGACGAGCGCCCAGGCGCCCAGGTCGGGATAGCGGTTGATCTCGTGGCTGGCTCGGGCGATGGCGTCGGCGACACTCGGCAGCGGTCCGCCCGGGACCTCGTTGCTGGCGAGCTTGACGGCCCCCGGGACGGTCCGTCCCGGTACGTAGGCGGGCAGTGCGGCGAGGTCGGCGCGTGTCGGGATCGCGGACATGACGGCTCCTCGGCGTCGAGAACGGGTCGCGATCCAACCTATCCTGCTCCTCGGGCGCTCAGAAGTGATGTTCGCCGGTCACGCGGGTTCGTGCGAGACCCACACGTTCGGCTCCACGTACACCGCCATGTCGTGGGCCGTCGAGGTGAGCGCGGGTGCGAGTCCACCGTCGACGACGACGGGACCGTCGGAGTCGAACGGCAGCCCTGTCCACCGGCGCCACTTCTCGAGCGGAGCTTGGACGGTCATCGAGCACTCGGCGATGCCCTCCACCCGTCCGCCCGCGCGGACGTGGGTGCGCAGCCACCGGTCCTCGGGCAGGCCGTCCGGACGCCGCCGACCGACGTACTCGCGCATCGGCATCATCGGCAGGGCCGCCTTGTCGGGCGGCCGTACCGGGATCACGAGCGTGCCCAACCCCGCCGCTCCCACCGCTTCGCGCATCGCCTGCAGCACCGTGGCGGAGTCGCCGCGGCCGTGGCGTTCGGGATGGACCGCGATCTCCAGGGCGCACGCGGTGTCCGGGGTGAGTCCGTCCAGCGCGTCCTCGGCCGCCCACGTGGCCACCTGGTCCCAGCCGAGGTCGGGGAACGCGGCACGGTCGGGCCGGTCGGCGTTGTAGGCGACCATGATCCCGCGCGCCACGGGGCGACCCTCGTCGAGCAGCACGACGACGAGGTGGGGCCAGAGCCGGAACACGCGCCGGCACCGCACCAGCAGGCCGGCCAGGTTGCCCGCCATGAAGCGGGGCGCGTCCGCGGGGTAGGGAATCGCGAAGGTGGCCTCCGCGAGGTCGGGTCGTTTCGCCAGCGTCACGATCTCCACCGGCAGAGTCCATCACAGTGGCGCCCGTATCTGCGATCTCACGTTGACCCGGGGTACACCGGCGGTGGTTGAGTAGATACATGACGCAGACGCACACGCAGGACTACGAGCGAGCAGACGGCCGCCGACTGAGGCTGACCTACGCCGAACCGGACGGTGCCGTGCGTGGCGGTCTCGTGGTCCTTCACGAGGTGGGCGCCGTGACCGACGCCGCTCGGCTGCTGGTCGCCTCGCTGGCCGTCGAGGGCTGGCTCGCGGTCGCGCCGGACATCGGCAGTGCCACCGGTGGCGCCGACCAGGGAGAAGGCGCGGGCGCGGCTCTGCTCGCCGCCACCGACACGACGCTCGCGTGGCTCGTCGACCGGGGCGTACGCGGCGACCAGATGGGAGTGGTCGGGTTCGATCTGGGCGGCACGGCGGCGCTGGTCGTGGCCGCGAACCGCGAGCTCGGCGCGGCCGTGAGTGTCGGCGGCCGGGGCATCGAGGTGCCCGCCGCTCCCGGGTTGCCCCCGTTGATCGACATCGTCGGCGGCCTCGCGAGCCCGTGGCTGGGCCTCTACGGCGACAACGGGGACGAGGCGGGTCAGGCCGAGATCGACAAGCTGAAGGAGCTGGCGGGCAGGTCGAAGATCGCCACCAACGTGGTGCGCTACGCCGGGGCGAGTCACCGTTTCGACGCCGACCCCGACGCCGCGGCGGAGGCCTGGCAGCGCACGCTGTCGTGGTTCGACGCCCACCTCCGCTGAGGAGGGGAAACAGCGGGCGACCGGCTGCGTGACGAGCGTGTCCGGCGGCTCGACACGCTGTGCCGGGCACACATCCGGCCTGCGGATTGTGTGTCGTCGCACCGACGCGATCACCGCGTTTCCTGCCTTACGCTCGCGCCATGAGTACTGACGGTGCTGACAGTGCTGACGACGCCCGCCCCGCCGACCACGCCGCTCCCGAGGTCCTGTGGCAGCCCGACGCGGATCGAGTCGAAGCCAGCCGCATCGCCGACTTCCGCCGGTGGCTGCGCGATGACCGCGGGGTGAGCGTGGCCGACTACGACCAGCTGTGGTCGTACTCGGTGGAGAAGCTGCCGGAGTTCTGGTCGGCGGTGGCCGACTACTTCGGCGTGCGGTGGCACGACGCGCCCGGCGAGGTGTTGTCGGACGCCCGGATGCCGGGCGCACGCTGGTTCACCGGTGGGACGCTCAACTACGCCGAGCACGCCCTGCTGCCGGTCGCGGGTGCGGAGAAGGGCGACGACGAGCTCGCGGTCGTCTTCCACCGGGAGGACGGCGTCGAGCGACGCCTCACCTACGGCACCCTCCGCGCCGAGGTCGCGTCGGCGAGGGCGGCTCTGCGTGCCCTCGGCGTGGGCAAGGGCGACCGCGTCGTCGCGCTCGCGCCGAACTGCCCGCAGACGCTCGTGGCCTTCCTCGCGGCGGCGTCCCTCGGTGCGATCTGGTCGTCGTGCTCACCCGACTTCGGTGTGCGCGCCGTGGCCGACCGCTTCGCCCAGATCGAGCCCACGGTGCTGATCGCCGTCAACGGCTACGTCTACAACGGGCGGTCGTTCGACGTGCGGCCGACGATCGAGCGGTTGCGCGCGCAGCTGCCCGGACTCGAGAACACCGTCGTGGTCGACTACGAAGGCGGCCGGGTACCCGGTGCGCTCGACTGGGACACCCTGCTGGCCGAGCACGCGGGAGCGGAGCTGGAATTCGAGCCGGTGCCCTTCGACCACCCGCTGTGGGTGCTGTACTCGTCGGGCACCACGGGCCTGCCGAAGGGCATCGTGCAGGGGCACGGCGGGATCACCGTCGAACATCTCAAGGCACTCGCGCTGCACAGCGACCTCGGCCCGGGGGAGCGGTTCTTCTGGTTCACCACCACGGGCTGGATGATGTGGAACTTCCTCGTCTCCGGCCTGCTCGTGGGCACCACGATCGTGCTCTACGACGGCAGCCCGGGCTACCCGGACCTGCGGACTCTGTGGCGGCTGGCCGAGGAACACCGCGTGACGTACTTCGGCACCTCAGCGCCGTTCGTGCAGAGCTGCCTCAAGGAGCATCTGCGCCCGGCCGCGGAGTTCGACCTGTCGTCGCTGCGCGCGCTCGGCTCGACCGGGGCCCCGCTCACGGTCGAGGGTTTTCGCTGGATCGCCGACGAGGTGGGCCACGACGTGCAGATCTGCTCGGTGTCGGGCGGCACCGACCTGTGCACGGCGATCGTGGGCGCCGCGCCCGACGTTCCGGTGTGGTTGGGGGAGCTGTCGTGCCGCGTTCTCGGCGCGGCCGTCGCGGCGTACGACGACGCGGGACATGCGGTGACCGACGAGGTGGGCGAGCTCGTGCTCACCAAGCCCATGCCGTCGATGCCCGTGTCCTTCTGGAACGACCCCGACGGCAGCAGGCTGCGCGAGGCGTACTTCGAGGACTTCCCCGGCCGGTGGCGGCACGGCGACTGGGTCAAGATCACCGACCGGGGTTCGGCGGTGATCTACGGGCGCAGCGACTCGACGCTGAACCGTGGTGGCGTGCGCATGGGCACGTCCGAGTTCTACCGCGTCGTCGAGGGCTTCGACGAGGTGCGCGACTCGCTCGTCATCGACACGTCGGCGGGCGAGGAGGGCGAGCTGCTGTGCTTCCTGGTGTTGGCCGACGGCACTGCCCTCGACGATCTGGAGCCACGCCTGCGCACCGAGCTGCGCAAAGCCCTGTCGCCGCGACACGTGCCCGACCGGTTCATCCCCGTGGACGCGGTGCCGAGGACGTTGAACGGCAAGAAGTGCGAGGTGCCGGTGAAGAAGATCCTCAAGGGCGTCGACCCGGACCGTGCGGTGAGCCGCGACGCGCTCGCCAACCCGGAGGCGTTGGAACCCTTCGTCGCGTACGCGGGCCGGGAATGACCTGGTCATTCCCGTAAAGGGGGGTCGGTGAAACGGTCGCGGCGGGCGTGTGTAACCTATGTACGCAGTGGTCGCGACCTGGGAGGCTTCGCCTAGTCTGGTCTATGGCGCCGCACTGCTAATGCGGTTGGGGGTAACCCCCCCTCCCGGGTTCAAATCCCGGAGCCTCCGCGGGGCTCGGTACCCACCGAGCACCAGCCCGATCTCGATCGGGTACAATTGAACAACGTTGCGCCCGTAGCTCAACGGATAGAGCATCTGACTACGGATCAGAAGGTTTGGGGTTCGAATCCCTACGGGCGCGCAAGGGAAAGCAGTCAAGGCCTTGTTCTCAGTCATGAGACGAGGCCTTGACTGCTTTTTGGCGGCCGATCGTCTCACAGCTTCTCACGGACGTTCGTACTGCTTGTTCAGGTGCTCTTGTAGATCCTGCACCTGAACGACCGACTCCTCCGCTATTGGGACGGGCGCAGGTGGACCCTCCACACTGCTCTTCCTCTTCGCCGGCATTATCAGGCGGCAACACGTCGAGGTGGACTGGAACAATGCCAAGGAGCTCTACTACGAGCGAAGCACGGGCAACTTTTCGGTCTACAACTTCTCCGTGCGGCGCATGGCTCAGTAGCGCTCAGTCCTGTGACTGAACCATCATCCGACACCCTTCTTGGCCAGCGCGACTTTGCGTTCGTCGTAGTCCGGCATGACGCGCGCCCGGAGCTACCAGAAGCTCGGGCCGTGGTCGACCAATCCCGGCCCGCTCAGCGGTATCGCGCTCAGGCGTTGCTCTGTTGGCGCAGGCGTGCCGCGAGTGCGGGAATCGCGGCGATCTTCTCCGCCGGGAGGTCGTCCCAGAGCAGGCCGCTCGGTCGTCGCGGTTCGTCGCACCTGATCACGGTGGTGGGGGTCACGATGATGTCCACGCTGAAGTCGTGCCTGGTTTCGGGTAGGTCGTCGTCGATGACCTGCAGGTCGTGCACGGTGGTCACGATCGTCGTCTCGGGTCCGATCAGCCCGGCTTCCTGGAGGAGTGCAACCTCAATGTCGGAGTATCCGGCTCCCTTGCCGAGGCGCACGCCGCGGCGGTTCACGGCGACGCTTCCGCACACGATGAGGTCAGGCGGCCGCATGCTGTCCACGTCGACGGCCTGACCAACCTTGGCCGCGGCTCCCTTGTCGGCGGCCTCGGCGGGCGAGACGGGCAAGGTGTCCGGATCGAGCAGGTAGAAGGGTTTCGGCTCGGCGAGCTTCGGCACCGCCATGTAGACCAGCTTGCCTTCGCCGAGAGCGCGGGCGCGCACCGGCTGTTGAGCTGTGTCAGGCACCGCTTTGACGATCTTGGCGGACTGCCATTCCGGCAGCTCCGCGAGCCTGTCGGCGGCTTCGTCCGCGCCGAAGAAGGCGGGAATCCGGCCGTGCACACCAGCCGGTGCGGCGCGGTGCTCTTCCAGCCGTGCCCACACGTGCTCGCGGACAGCTCGCTTCTTCTCATCCACGGTCATCGCCGCTGCTCCTCACGCCGTCATCAGGGTCATCACCCGGTCGTACACGTTCTGGACCAGGTCCACGTTCCGCCATGGTCGGAGTCAACGACCTCTCACCATCTCCGCGGCCGCTCGAAGTCCCAGGCCATCGTCCTCGGCAACCTTGCTCTCGCGTACCTCCGGCAACGCAGACTCGATGAGGCGGTGGGTGTGTTGCAGCGGGCCGTGGATGTCGTCGAGGCAACGCGGGGCGGCGGTGGGCTGAACATCTTTTTCGCTGCTTGCCAGGTCAGTGTGGAGAAAACCGAGCGGGTCCGCCTGACCGAGAACGACTCGCACCTGTGGGCCTCGCTCGATGAACAGCCCCCGGTGACGGATGCGGTCAAAGAGATCGTCCAGGCCTACCGCGGGCTGCGGATGGGCTTGGTCATCGGCGTCTCCGTTCGGCGTCCCGTCTCACACCTGTCTCACGGACTGGCGGGACGGGGCTGGATGGGAGAACCCGAGCCGGGGGTGTCGGCAGCAGCGGTTGCAGGTGGGCGAGCGTATGGGGCACGGCAACGGCGCTTGGATCCATCGGGCGATCCTGGAGCGCGCCGTCTTCAGCGACTGTCACCCGACAGCAGTCGCTCGACGATGTCGTTGAGCGCTGTCGCGTCGCCGGGGGCGAGCCGGTCCAGCAGGTGACGACGGGTCGAGGCTTCCAAGGCCGGCACCGACGCGTCGATCGTGCGTCGGCCCTCGGGTCGCAGGGTGACCTCGACACCGTTCGCGACCTTGCCGCGCGCGACGTAGTCGCGTTTCTCCATCCTGGTCAGGAGGTGCGAGAGTCTCGTCCGGTCCCAGCCCAGGGTTGCGGCGATGGCGTTCTGACGCAGAACACCGCCGGATTCGTGCAGGCACACCAGGACACTCAGCTCTGACTCGGAGAGGCCGGATGCCGCGGTCATGTCGGCGATGACCGCGGCGCGAGTCGTCTCGTACGCGCGTTTCCACAGCAGCCACAATTCAGTCGCCCGTGTTGACATGTCAACACCGCCCTTCTAGTGTTCGACCATACAAGGCCGTCCACACGTAAGGACTCTGACGATGCTCGACGCCCGACGACGCTATGTCAGCCTGCGCTTGCTGGCGCTTCTTCCTCTCGTGCTGTTCTTTCCGGCCGTGATCGCCTTCTTCGTTGACCCGGACGTGGCGTGGGGGGAGTACCTGGGAGTCTTCTTCCACCTGTCCATCCTCTTCCTCGTCTCACGCCTGGAAGCGGCACCGTGGGCCAAGGCAGCCGGCTACGGATGGGTGGCACTGGACGTGCTCGCCGGCATCCTGATGATCAACGAGGTCGCGTACGACACCGCCTGGGCGGTTCGGCTCGGCGGGCACGTCCTCGCGGGTGTCTGGATCGTGTCGAGTTCCCTGGTCAGCCGGGCCTGGCCGGTCACCGTGGTCGGTGTGATCACGGGTCTCTGGCTTGCCGGGTACTCCTTCGTGGGGAACGTGCTCCCGGAATCGTTCCTGCGTCCGGCCGGGATCCTGATTCTGGTCTGGTTCGCACTCCTGGCGATCTTCCCCCGACCAGCGGAGGGCCGAGCGGCGACGCCGATCAGTCCAGCAACGGCGTGACGCGGTGGTCGGCGAGCTGAGGTGTCCGGTGGTCGGTGGGAGACGCTCGCGGAGCCCGGGGAAAATGTCGTACTCCTGCCGCACACTCCCGACATGGTTACAGCGAACTCGCACCGACACCACGCCCTCGACTACGTGGAGCTGACGGTCACCGACCTCGACGCCGCCAAGCGCTTCTACGGCGAGGCGTTCGGCTGGCGGTTCAACGACTACGGATCGGACTACGTCGGCATTCAGAGCCCGGACGGTGAATCCGCGCCCGAGGTGGGTGGTTTTCGCCCCGCTCCGGACGTGCGCCCTGGTGGGCCGTTCGTGCAGCTGTATTCCACCGACCTCGAGCAGTCAGTAGAGGCCGTGAAGAGGGCGGGCGGCACGGTGGTGGACGGGCCTTACGACTTCCCCGGTGGACGCCGTTTCCACTTCACCGACCCCAGCGGCAACGAACTGGGGGTCTGGACCGCAGCGCCGCCGGCCCCATGACGGTTCACGACATCAACAGCAGGACACCGGTCGTGACGAGGCCGACCGTCTTGACGGCCTCCAGTCCGATGTAGACGTAATGACTGCGCGATCGCGGCACGTCCTCGCCCGCCAGGACCCGGTCCGAACGGCGGGTCAGGCGAGGCCGAACCAGCACGAGCTGGACGGCCAGGGTCGCCAGCACGACGGCGCCCGACACCAGTGCGGCGCTGCCGGGCGGCTCGACGGCCACGGCGATCACGGCCGTGAGTGCCAGGACCGTCTCTGCGAGGTTGAGGGCGCGGAAGACCAGCCGGCCGATGCCCAGGCCGATCGGGAGCGTCACCGACGGCGCTCGGAACTTGAGCGGTGCCTCCAGGAACGAGATGGCCAGCACCATGCCCAGCCACACGAACACCGCCGCTGTCGCCACTGCGAGTCCCGGTGTCATCGGTCTCCCCTTCGCTCGTGGTCCGACTCGGGTGAATCCTACCGAGATGTCGTGAAATGGCCTCGCGTCGCAGGTCAGAGCGCCGAGGTCCGCGACAGCGGAATCGTTGAGGACATCCCGTGTCCGCGTGCCCGACGCTGGGTCGGGGTGGCCCACACGGGCGGTGTCGGGTAACGCCGTCCCGCCCGGCCGGTGTGCCGCTCGATTCCGGCGTGGGGCAGCGGTTCGTGCCTGGATGCCGCTGCGGGTCTTCGGTGCGGCCGATGTGGACGACTCCCGCGGGGTGACGCTTGATTCGGTATCCGCCCGGTGTTCGACAGCGGTCCTCACTAGCTTCCGGAATCGCAGGTCAACACTGCGAAATCTTGATCACTAGGAGGAATCATGATTCGTACTCGGCGTGTGCTGGCGAGCGCGGTTCTCACCGCGGCGGCGCTGTCGATGGGAGCGGGTGCGGCGCTGGCGGCGCCGCCGGAGACCACGGCGACCCCGACCGACACGGCGCAGACCGAGCAGGTCCCGCAGCACTCCGAGGCCGCGAAGCCCGCCGAGGAGGGAGCCGAGGACGCCGCGAGCGAGGAGAAGCCGGCCGAGGAGAAGCCCACCAACGGGACCGCGGAGTTCACTTTCTCGTCCGATATGACGCCGATGGACTTCGTCGGCATGCTGCTCGGGTCGGGCCTGGAGGGCACCGTGAACTTCGAGGGCGACACGGACACCGAGGCCTGACGTTCACCACCCGGCGAAGCGTCCGATGAGGTGTTCGGGGTCGACTCCGGTGAGTTCGCGCTGGAAGAGGCGGTAGTAGGCGAGTTCCTCGCGCGTGCGCAGCGGCGGATCCAACGCCCGGCGTTCGGCCTCGAACTCCTCGTCGGACACCGTGGACGCGTAGTAGTCGCCGAGGACGTCACCGGCACCCGTTCCCTGGCCGAACTGCTCCTTCGGACGCCAGAGCAGCTGCTCCGGCAACCAGCCCTCGAACGCCTTGCGCAGCAACCACTTCTCGGGGCGCTCGCCGCTGCTGAGTTTCCAGCGGGCGGGCAGGCTCAGGCCGAGTTCCACGACGTCGAGGTCGAGGAACGGAGTGCGGGGCTCCAGGCCGGTGGCGCCCGCGACGCGGTCGACGCGCTGCAGGCCGCCGATGTGCAGGCCCTGGATGGTGGACAGCAGCTCCTCGTGCAGGTCGGCGCCGCTGACGATCTCGCCGTAGTAGCCGTATCCGGCGAACAGCTCGTCGGCGCCCTCGCCGATGAGCACGACTTTCACCGTGCGTGCCGCGAGTTTGGAGACCAGCAGGTTGGGCACCGAACTGTGCACCAACGACGGGTCGAACGACTCGATCACCCGGATCACCTCGGGCACCCAGTCGATGAGCTCGTCGTCGGTGTAGACGCGTTCGTGGTGGTCGGTGCCCAGGGCGTCGGCGACCTGGCGGGCGGCCACGAGGTCGGCACTGTCCTGCTTGCCGACGGCGAACGTCGGGAAGCGGCGCCCCGCGCGCCCCGCGTGTCGGGCCGCGATGGCGGTGACGAGGCTGGAGTCGAGTCCGCCGGAGAGCAGGGCGCCGACCGGCACGTCGGCGACCAGGAGCCGCTCGACCGCACCGATCAGGGTGTCGCGGATGGCGGCGAGGACCTCCTCCGGCGGCTCCGACGGTTCATGGTCGGTGTCGGCCCGCATACCGGTCGCGGTGGTGTCGGCGAGGACGCGGAAGGGCGTCAGGCCCTCCCGGGGAGTCCACACGTGCCCGGGCGGGAACGGCTCGACGTCGGGGCGGCGCTGCGGGTCGAAGGCCTTCAACTCGCTCGCGAACACGGTGGTGCCGCCGTGGTGGGCCCAGTAGAGCGGGGCGATGCCCATCGTGTCGCGGGCGGCGAAGAAGTGGCCTTCGGTGTCGGCGCCCGCCAACGCGAACATGCCCCACAGCCGTGACAGCGCCGCGGTGCCGTCGGCCTCCACGAGGTGCAGGGCACTTTCCTGGTCGGCGCGCGAGCGGAAGACGTGGCCGCGAGCTTCGAGTTCGCCGCGCAGCCGCTCGTGGTTGTAGATCTCGCCGTCACCGACCAGCCAGTAGTCGCCCGCCGAGTCGCGCAACGGTTGAGTGCCGCTGTCGAGGTCGACGACGGCGAGCCTGCGATGGCCGAGCCAGGCGTGGTCGAGTGCGTGGCTGCCCCACCCATCGGGGCCCCGATGGGCGAGCCGGTCGAGCATGCGCACGCCCTCGCGTGGGTCGAAGGGGCCGTGCGCGGCGACGATGCCGGAGATGGCTCTCACCTGCCCTCGCTGCCGGTGCTGCTGTCGAGTCTAGGAGCAGCGGCGGCACCGGGCACGACGGCGAATCAGGTGTCCAGTGCCGGGCCGTGGCGCAACCCGGTGAGGGTGATGTCGAGGCACCGCGACACCGTGTCGGCGGGCAGGTCGAGTTCCACCAGCTTGCCGAGCGCGGCGAGCAACCCGAGCACGTCCTCGTCGGTGACCCCGGAGCGCAACGTTCCCTCGGCGTGCGCGGCGGCGACGAGCTCCTCGACGAGCGGGCCCAGCGAGCGGCGGCACACCGACAACCCGCGTGGATCGGTGGCGGCGGCGGCGAGGTTCTCCAGCAGCGCGCGGTCACGCCGCTGGTAGGTGAGGGCGTCGGAGATGAACGTGGCCAGCGCGTCCCACGCCGTGGGGCGCGAGCGCGCCGACCGCCGTGCCGAGGCGACCCACTGCGCGTAACTCTCGATCAGCAGCGTCTCGACGAGGGCGTCCTTCGACGGGAAGTGGCGGTACAGGGTGCCCATGCCGACCCCGGCGCAGCGGGCGATCTCGCGGACGTCGACGGCTCGGCCGCGCTCGGAGAACGCCGTGGCGGCGGCTCGGAGGATCGCCGCGCGGTTGTCCCGTGCGTCGCGGCGCCGAGGCACGCCGAGCTGCTGAGTCATGGCTCTCATCGTAGGTCGGGAAGAGGAGCGGGTGCTCCGGCGTCGTAGAGTGGAGCGGAGCAAGTGCTCCGCCTCGTTGTGTCGAAGGGATGCTCGTGACCGTCAACTACTCGATCCTCGACCTCGCCACGTTCGGCAAGGACGAGACCCCGAGGCAGGCACTGGAGGCGAGCGTGGCGCTCGCGCGGCGCGCCGAGGAGACCGGATACCGCAGGGTCTGGTACGCCGAACATCACAACTTCCCCTCGATCGCCTCGTCGGCGACGAGCGTGGTGATCGCCCACGTGGCCAACCACACCGAGAGCATCCGCCTCGGCGCCGGCGGCATCATGCTGCCCAACCACTCGCCGCTCACGATCGCCGAGCAGTTCGGAACGCTGGAGACGTTGCACCCGGGCCGCATCGACCTCGGTCTCGGCCGGGCGCCGGGCACCGACCAGAAGACGCTGCGGGCGCTGCGCCGCGACCCCACGTCGGCCGACACGTTCCCGCAGGACGTGCAGGAACTCGCCGGTTACCTGCGCGGCGAGTCGCGCATCCCCGGTGTCGACGCCATCCCCGGCAAGGGCACGAACGTGCCGCTCTACATCCTCGGCTCCTCCCTGTTCGGCGCCCAGCTCGCCGCCGCCCTCGGGCTGCCGTACTCGTTCGCGTCGCACTTCGCGCCCGACGCGTTGCAGCAGGCCGTCGCCGTCTACCGCGAGCAGTTCCAGCCGTCGGAGCAGCTCGCCGAGCCGTACGTCATCGCGGGCGTCAACGTGATCGCCGCCGACGACGAGGAGTCGGCGCAGGAGCAGTTCCTCACCATGAAGCGGCAGCGCGTGAGCATGCTGCTCGGTCGGGGGCGCACGTTCACCGACGAGGAAGCGGACATGGTGCTCGCCTCGCCGCACGGCGCCCACCTGCTCAACATGGTCAAGTACACCGCCGTGGGCACACCCGAGCAGGTCAGGAAGTTCCTCGAGGACTTCGCCGTCCACGCCGACGCCGACGAGCTCATCACCGCCCACCAGTCGCCGACCGTCACCCAGCGGATCCGGTCCGTGGAACTTCTGGCCGAAGCCGTGGGTCTGAAGTCGTGATCCGATAACGGTGCGCGCTCATCCCGCCGCCCGGCCCGTGCTTGTGTGTTGGGGTGCTGGGTGGGATGAGCGGACAACGTGACGAACAGGATGACGACATGACGACGCACGAGGAGACGTTGGCGCAGCTCTACCTGGGGGTGGAGAACTGCACGAACATCCACAACGCCATCCAGCACGCGATGTCGATGGCGTCGGGTCTGACGGAGCTGTTGCGAAACAGCCTCGGTGGCACGGGTGCGTACGACGAGGTGGGCGGCTACAGCGAGAGCGTGCAGGCCCAGTTGGAGATGTCGGCGCAGACGGTGGAGCAGACGAGGCACGCGATCGAGAACCTGATGGTGCGCTTCGACATCGTGTACTGATCAGGACGCTCCGAGGAGGCGGGCGGTGTACCCCGCGTCGACCAGCCGGCGGTAGGCGGCGTCCACGTCGCTCGGCATCTCCTGGGGCACGATGAACCCACGGTCGGCGTAGGCGGTCATGCGCTGGGTCTCGCCGACGAGCATGTGCACCACGCGCTCGGGGTCGCCGATCGCGAGCAGGTAGTCGTCGAGCGAGGTGTGCGACGCCGAGCAGTGCACGTCCAACTCCGGCCAGAGTTGGCGGCAGGTGGCGTAGGCCCGCCGCTGCTGGTACGGCTTGCACACCAACGTCGCCGTGTGCACGGCGATCCGCCGTTCGGCGAGCAGTTCACGGGTCAGACAGATGTTCTCGCCGGTGTTGCGAGCGCGTGGCTCCACCAGCACCGCGTCGTCGGGCACGCCCAGTTCCACCGCCCGTTCCCGGTAGTGCACGGCCTCCCCGCGAGGGAAGTGGTCCACCGTCGTGGGCGCGGTCGCCCCGGTGAACACCACCAGCGGGAACCGGCCCGCCGTGTAGAGCGCCGCGGTGTGGTCGGCCACCGCCAGGTCGTGGCTGCCCAGCCCCACCCCGACGTCGCTGCGACGCGGCGGATGGTTCAGGACGTGGTAGCGCCACAGGACGTCGGCGTCCGTGCGAACGGCGTCGGGGAGCGCGGCCGGGTGTCGTCGTGCCATGTCCCAGAGGTACCGCGCGCAAGCGTTTGCGTCACGCCTTCCCGGCGTCGATCCGGTCGACGGTCTCCAGCGCCGAGCGCACGGCGGAGAGGTGGGTCGGCCAGGCCTCCCGCACGGCCTCCCACGCCGCGCGCAACGACACGCCCTCGGCGAGCACGAACACCGGGCCCTCGCCCCAGCGGCTCGCGACCACGGTGCCCACACGGTCGGCCTCGTCGGGCCACGGCGCGCCACCGGGGAGGAAGTCCACGGTGAGGGAGGCGCCCGAGCCTGTGCCGGTCACGTCGTCGGTGACACCCTGCATGGCGGCGCGGTAGCCGCGCAACACGTTCCGTGCCCGGGGCTCGGCAGGGAACGGGCTGGTGGGGTGGGTCGCGTTGTAGGCCTCCACGGAGTCGAACATCTCTGGTGTCACAGAAGCCAATCCTACCCTGACGTTAGGGCAGGTTTACGTGCACTCCTCGGCTTTTGGAGTCCTTTGTGGACGATCTGCGTTCAAGATCGAAAAGGAGTACGGTGATCATGTCGGTCGCCGAGGAAGTGAGGGTTCACCACGTGGATGAGCACATGCGCATCGGTGAAGTGTCCGCCCGGACGGGCCTTTCCCTGCGCACCATCCGCTACTACGAGGAAGTGGGACTGGTGACCCCCAGTGCGCGCAGTCAGGGCGGTTTCCGCCTCTACACCGAACCGGACGTCACGCGCCTGCGCCTCGTGCGCCGGATGAAGCCCCTCGGGTTCCAGCTCGACGAGATGAGGGAGCTGCTCGGCCTGCTGTATCCGGGTCACGGCGTGGACGACGGCGTTCCGACGCTCGACGAGCGTGAGTTGTCGAGGCTGCGCGAGTTCACCGAGCGCGCGGAACGCCGGTGCGCCGAGCTGCGCGCCACACTCGACGTCGCCGAGGACTTCGCCGCCATGCTCCGCGCCAGCCTGGCGCGGCACACGGAGCGAGCCCGCCGAACCTGACCGTCACCCCGAACATCGTGTCCGCGCCCCAGGGACGCGTGTCCGCGCTTCAGGGACGCGTGTCCGCAGTTCCCGGACGTCCCCGGGGAGTGGTCGGGCGCCTCGGCGTACCGGAAGTGCGAACACGCGTGCGCAGAGTGCGGACACACGTGCGCAGGGCGCGGACACGATGTCGGGGTCAGGCGAGGTGCTCGGCGTAGAGGTGGAGTTGGGCGGCGGCCTCCAGGCGGGACACCGCCTGGCGCGGCAACGTCGCGTACCCGCTGTGCGCACCCGCCAGCGCCCCGGCCATCGAGGCGACCGTGTCGGTGTCTCCACCCGCGCGGATCGCGAACCTCATCGCCGCGCTCGGATCACCCGCGTTGCGCAGGAACGACAGGAGAGCCAGCGGTACCGACCCGGGCGCCGACACGTCGTTGCCCAGCGCCGCGGCGGCCTGTGCCGGGTCGGCACGCTGCTCGACGAGCTCCACCACGCGGTCGAACTTGTCCTGCCACAACGGCGACGGCACGGCGGGCCGGACCGAGTCGACGAAGTCGCCCGCCCGCACCGGCTCGTCGGGCGCGAGTGACAGCGCGACATGCGTGGCCACGGCCTGGCACACCGCACCGTGCAGCGCGTCGTCGTGGGCGTGGGTGACCTCGGTGCTGCGTCGGGCGAGTGCCGCGACCTGCCCGGAGTCGGTGCCGACGAGCGCGACCGGCGCGACGCGCATCGCGCCGCCGTTGCCGAACGACCCCTCGGGGTAGACGGCGCGGATCGCCTCCCGCCACGGCGTGCCTTCCACGATCAGCCGGAACGACGTGGTCACGCCGCCGCCGTAGCCGCGCCACGGTTCGGCGTGCCAGGTGTCGGCGAACTCGCGGGCGAGCAGGTCGAGGTCAACGAACTTCTCCGGCTCGCGCGCGTCGCCCCGCCGCTGGGCCAGGTGCCGGGCGAGCACGAGTGCCAGCGCGGTGTCGTCGGTGTGGGGCAGCGTGTCGGTGGCATTCTCCTTGGCGACGATGTCGGCGTCGGTGACCCCGACCTTGCCTTCGAAGGGAGCGCCGAGGCAGTCGCCGAGTGCGAGTCCGAACAGCAGACCGCGCGCCTTCTCGATGCGGGACGTGTCATCCATCGCCGGTTCCTCTCGCCGTCTCGCGACACGGTCGGACACCTCGCCGGTACCCTGGACCGGATATGTGCACTTCAGACCTAAACAGCTTCGCATGACCACTCGTGTGAGCGCAGCCACTTCTTCGGACGGTGACGTCGCAGCGCAGGCGCGCCGACGACGCTCCTTCGCCGTCATCAGCCACCCCGACGCGGGCAAGTCGACGTTGACGGAGGCGTTGGCGCTGCACGCGCGCGTCATCTCCGAGGCGGGGGCCGTGCACGGCAAGGCGGGCCGGCAGGGCGTGGTGTCCGACTGGATGGAGATGGAGCGTGCCCGTGGCATCTCCATCACGTCGGCGGCGTTGCAGTTCGCCTACGGCGACGCCGTGGTGAACCTGCTCGACACGCCCGGTCACGCGGACTTCTCCGAGGACACCTACCGCGTGTTGTCGGCGGTCGACTCGGCGGTGATGCTTCTGGACGCCGCGAAGGGCCTGGAGCCGCAGACGTTGAAGCTGTTCGACGTGTGCCGCCACCGGGGCATTCCGGTGATCACGTTCATCAACAAGTGGGACCGGCCCGGTCGGGAGGCGTTGGAGCTCTGCGACGAGCTCACGGAACGGATCGGGCTGACTCCCATGCCGCTGACGTGGCCGGTCGGGGAGGCCGGTCGATTCCGCGGTGTCGTGGACGTCACCGACGGCGCGTTCGTGGCCTTCGAGCGCACCGCGGGCGGCGCGACGGTGGCTGGGGAGAACCGGTTGCCCGCCGACCGCGCCGAGGCGGAGCTGGGTGAGGACTTCACGCGCGCCACCGAGGAACTCGAACTCGTGGCCGCGTCGGGCGGCGAGTTCGACATCGAGCGGTACCTGCAGGGCAGCGCGACGCCCGTGCTGTTCGGGGCGGCCGTGCTGAACTTCGGGGTGCGCCACCTGCTGGACCTGCTGGTGCAGCTCGCGCCGCGGCCCGAGCCCCGGGTGGACGTCGACGGCAGACCCCGTCCGCTGGACGACGAGTTCTCGGCGTTCGTGTTCAAGGTGCAGACCGGCATGGATCCGGCCCACCGCGACCAGGTGGCGTTCGCGCGCGTGTGCTCGGGCGTGTTCGAGCGGGGCATGGTGGTCACGAACGCCACCACGAAGCGGCCGTTCGCCACGAAGTACGCCCACCAGGTCTTCGGCCAGCAGCGTTCCACAGTGGACACCGCGTATCCCGGTGACGTGATCGGCCTGGTGAACGCCTCGGCGTTGCGGGTCGGCGACACCTTGTACGCCGGAAAGCCCGCGGTGCGCTACCCGGGCCTGCCGAGCTTCGCGCCGGCCTACTTCGCCGTCGCGCGGCCCGCCGACCTCAGCAAGGCCAAGCAGTTCCGCAAGGGCGTCGAGCAGTTGTCGTCGGAGGGCGTGGTGCAGCTCCTGACCTCCGACCTGCGAGGTGATGCCGCGCCCGTGTTCGCCGCGGTCGGGCCGATGCAGTTCGAGGTCGCCGCCCACCGGATGGAGCACGAGTTCAACTCGCCCGTCAAGCTCGACCGGCTGCCGTACTCGACGGTGCGCAGGCTGGTCGATCCGGCGCAGCGCGGGATCGTGGACGCGGGCCGCAACAGCGAGGTGCTGACCCGCACCGACGGCACCGACCTCGCCCTGTTCGCCGACGACATGAGCATGCGCCTGCTGGTTCGCCGCTATCCGGAGCTGAAGCTGGAGGCGCTGGTCGCGACGGGCGACTGACGTCGCGTCCCGGGCTCAGGCGGAAACCGCCGTGCAGAGGTAGCAGCCCGCAGTCGCGCTGCGAACGTGCACGTAGTCCACGTCGGGGCGGGCGAGCAGCTCGCCGAGTGTGGTGCCGGCGTCGGCGTGGGCGATCCGCTCGGCGTGGACGAGTCGCCTGCCCCGCCCGTAGCAGTTGAGTAGCAGTCCGCTCCGGCCGAGGCGGGCGGGATAGGTCGCCGTGTCGGTGTACGGCGCGCAGGAGCGCGCGTGGACGAAGACGGGCCCGGGCAGCGGGAGGTCCTCGGTGTCCCGGAACGGGTCGTAGGTGAACGCGACGAGCCGCTCCACGCCCGGCTCGATCACGTCGAGGCACACCCGGCACGGTGCCGGTTCGACGGGCACCTCGCTCCATGCCGGGTGGTCGTAGTCGGGAGCCCGCATCGTGCTGCGGACCTGGTCGGCGACGGCGGTGTCCATGGGGACGATGCGGAAGGCCATGCGGGCAGCCTGCCGCCGGCCGACGTCCGGTACCGGCGGTTTTCGGACGTGAACCCGCGACGTGTCGCTGTCAGATCCACCCGCGTTCGCGCGCGATCCTCGCCGCGTCGGTCCGGTTCCGGGCGTCGAGCTTCGTCATGGCGGTGGACAGGTAGTTGCGGACGGTGCCTTCGGCCAGGTGCAGCTGTTGCGCGATGGTGCGGTTGGTCGCCCCCTCGCCGACCAACCGCACCAGCTCCCGTTCCCGGTCCGTCAGCTGGTCGGCCTGGTCCCAGGCGGCCAGCGCCAGTTCGGGTGCGATCACCGTTCCCCCGGCGTGCACCGTGCGCAGCGCGTCGGCCAGTTCGGTGATCGGTGAGTCCTTCAGGACGTAGCCGGTCACACCGGCGTTGAGCGCCCGGCGGAGGTAGCCGCTACGGGCGAACGTCGTGACGATGAGCACCCGGGTGCGGCTGCCGCGTCGCCGCAGTTCGGCGGCGACGTCCAGGCCGGTTCCCCTCGGCATCTCGATGTCGGCGACGAGCACGTCCGGGTCGTGTTCGGCCACCGCGTCCAGTGCCTCCGCGCCGTTGGTCGCGATGGCCTGCACCGTGATGTCGGGCTGCAGGCCGAGCAGTTCGGCGAACGCCTCGACCACCATGGTCTGGTCCTCGGCCAGCACCACGGAGATGCCGTCGGTGTGCTCGCCGTCGTGGCCCGTCATCAGGTCGCCACCTCCAGTGGTACCGCGATCGTGACCGTCGTCCCCGCCGTGCCCGAGTGCTCCACTCGACCACCGAGCACACTGATCCGTTCCCGCAACCCGCTCAGGCCGTTGCCGGGGCGGTGGTGTCCTCCGACGCCGTCGTCGGCGATCACGAGCCGGAGCTCCCCGTCCGCGGCCGACAGTCCGACGCAGCAGGTGCGCGCGTGTGCGTGGCGGGCGACGTTGGTGATCGCCTCGCGCAACGCCAGTGCCAGTTCGTGCTCGGTGGACCCGACCAGTTTCACCGCCGGGTCGCGTCGCGTCGACAGCTCCACGCCCGCGCTCGCCAGCGTGGTCCGTGCCGACTCCAGCTCGGCGTCGAGTGTCGTGTGCCGGAGCCCGCTCACCGCGGCCCGCACCTCGGCCAGCGCGGCGCGAGCCGTCTCCTCCGCCTGTGCCGCTGCGGCGCGGGCGCGTTCGGGGTCGCTGTCGACGAGGTGGCGGGACAGCTGCGCGTGCATGACGACCGACGTGAGCGAGTGACCGAGCAGGTCGTGCAGATCCCTGGCGATCCGCTCGCGTTCGGAGAGGGTGGCGAGGTATTCCACCCGGGCGTTGCGCAACCGCAGGTCGGTGGCCTCCCGGGCCTGGTCGGCCTGTTCGATCTGGGTGAGGCCGATGATCCAGGTGAACAGCAGCGACGGCCCCAGTCCCCAGAGCCGCCACGGCAGCGGGATCGGCGAGAGCCACAGGAGCAGCAGCATCACGACCGTCAACCCGACGAACCAGCGCAGTGCCACCCGCCGGGATTCGTGGATGCCGGCTGTGGCCGCGGCGTAGACGAACAGCACCGCGGCGCCCGAGTTCAGGGGAGTCGTGAGCACGCCGAGCACGGTCGTGGGAACGGCCGACCCCCAGCGCGCCAGGTCGGGTCGCCGCCAGGCGAGGACGTAGAGGGGCAGGAAGACCACGATGATCCCCGCCACCAGCAACCAGTCCCACACACCCGCGTCCGGAGCGTTGATCGGGTGGAAGAACGGAATGGCCAGGTAGACCAGGTGGAACCACCCGATCTCGCGCCAGGCCGCAGGCTCGGACGGGGGCCCCGTCCGAGCGGCGGATTGGACGTTCGCGGTGGCGGTCATGGTCGCGCACGACGATAGGACAGGGCGGCGACACCGGTCAGGATCACGGTCCAGACACCCAACACCGCGAGGTGTCCCGCCGTCGCCGCGCCGTCGAGCTGGGCCACGGCCAGCTCCGAGAGGTGGTACGTCGGCAGGAATCCCGCGACGGTGCCGAAGAAGTCGGGCAGCATCTCCAGCGGCATCCACAGCCCGGACACGACGGCGCTCGGCATGAGGATCGCGTTGAGGATCGCCGTGGTGGCGTTCGGCCTGGCCTGGAACCCGACCGCGAGGCTGAGCAGGGCGAACGGCACGGCTCCGAGCAGCAGCACGACGTACAGGCGGAGCAGTTCGAGGGCCGAGGCCTGCAGCACCCCGGTCGCGGCGGCCGCGGTGGCGGTCATCGTCAGCAGCACACCGATCGCGTACGGCAACGCGGCGAGCACCTTGGCCGCGAGCGTCACCGGCAACGGCACCGCCTGCACTCGCTTCGCCTTCAGCCAGCCGATCTCCCGGTCGTGTGCGACGCCGATGCCCGGGCTCAGCAGCGTCACGGCCAACACGCCGAAGGTGCCGAACGTGCCGAGCATCCGCGTACCCGTGGACATCTCGCCTGTCGTCTGGTCGCCGAACATCGACACGAACAGCGCGAAGAAGCCGACCGGCATCAGAACCGAGAAGAACAGCGCGACGGGCTCCCGCACGATCGCGCGCAATTCGTCCAGGAGCTCCACACCGAGCAGACGCCGGGTCACCGGAGCACCTCCCGGGCCTGCGAGGTCAGCGCCACGACGGCTTCCTCCAGACCGACCCCCTCGACCCGGAGATCACTCAGGTCGGGGTCCTCGGCGAGCAGAACGCGCAGCAGTGCTTCGGGTGTGCGCGTGCCGAGGCGGACCAGCTCGCCGTCGCGGTCGAACGACGCCACTCCCGGGAGGTTCGCGACGACGTCGTCGTCCAGCCGGGTGCGTGCGACGACCGTCCGGTCGGGCAGCCGCGACACCAGTTCGTCCGGTGTGCCGGAGGTCAGGACCCGGCCCCGGTCGAGTACCACGACCCGGTCGGACACCGCGGCCGCCTCGTCGATCAGGTGGGTGGTCAGCAGGATGGCGGTGCCCTTCTCGCGGCGCCTCGCGAGGATCCGCCAGAACCGCCTGCGGGTGGGGACGTCCAGACCGACCGTCGGTTCGTCGAGCACGAGCAGCGCAGGGTCGTTCACGAGCGCCATGGCCAGTTGCAGGCGCTGCTTCTGGCCTCCGGAGAGCTTCGCCGCCCGACGGTGCGACAGCTCGGTGAGCTCCAGTTCCGCCATGATCGGTGCGGCGCTGGAGCGCGGTCGGCCGCCGCGCACGGCCGCACCCGACACCAGCTCGCTCACCGTCAGGGTGCTCGGCTGGCCCAGAGACTGCTGTACGACGCCGACCTTCCGCCGCGTCACGGCGTGCTTCGGGTCTCCACCGGCCAGGACGATCTCGCCGTGGCCACGGGGCAGCAGCCCCACCACCAGGTTCACCAACGTCGTCTTGCCCGCGCCGTTCGGGCCGAGCAGGGCGACGCACTCACCCGCCTCGACGGTGAGGTCGACTCCGTCGAGGGCGCTCGTCCCTCCGTAGCGGTGTCGCAGACCCCGCGCCGTCAACACTGTTCGCACTGTTCCTCCATCGGCTTCCGATGTGGAACAGTGCCCGCCCGACGACGTCGACCGGTAGTGACGGCGTGGCAGGTGCTGCGACTGACGAATGTCACCTCACCCGGCGGCGCCGCGCGGGGCGAGCTCAGCCGGTCAGGGCTGCGGCCACGCACCACACGGCGGCTGCCGTCAGAGCCGCGGCCACCACGCCCGGCCACCATTCCGTGGTGGTCGCGGCGAGGAACGCCTGCGCTGCCGCCGTCGCTGCGAACGCGACTGCGAGGACGAACAGCGCGAAACGCGTGGTGGGCCACGGTTTCGGGACACGTCGCGGCATCGACACCGGCCTCCTCGGTGCTTGACAAGGGTGATATCGCTCGTTATGCGCCGCAAGTTACGTGCGGGCGTTTCACGTCACATGTCGGACGATGGGCCGGACCTTCCTCGGTCGGCGCCGGAGTGAGGTGAGGTCAGTGGTTTGGGCCACCATTGCGCTCGGCGGGGAAAAGGCTCGCCGCTCGCCTCTCGCGGGAAGTTTCCGGCGGCGGAGCCGTCGGCTATTGGTCGATTACGCCGCGTTGTCGGCAGTGGTTTCGACCACGGGATGGGGCAAAGCGGTGAAGCTTGCCACAGTTATTGTGTGGATCAAGGGGCCGCTAGCCGGCCTGCACAGGAAAAACCAGCCGACGACGTGGTCAGGCACGTGACTGAGGTCCAGCCCACGTGAGGATGCACATCACACAGGTCTTTGCCGATTTCGTCGTCGCAAATAGAGTTCGGTTGACAATTTTCGCCTACGGGTCGGGTCTCGTGACTCCGTGATCGTCGCTTCTGTCGCGACGGGCGGGCACATGTCATATTGACTCGCGTGAAGCACTCTGCTTAATCTCGCGCTAAGCGATGGCTTAGCGCGACTGGAGGCTGCGTGAAGTCCGTTGCACGGGTTGGGGGCCCATGAACTACCTGTCGCTGGAAGGGCCTTGAGCGCGTTGTTGAACAAGAGTGCCGCCGCACGCCGTGGGCGTTCGACCATCCGCACCCGAGTGCTCGCCATCGCCTTCATCCCGAGTCTGGTCTTCCTCCTGACCGGTGTCACGGTGGCCACGCTGCTCGTCGTCGACGCCGTCCAGACCAGGTCGTTCAGCACCAAGGTCCACGAAGCCGCGAGACCCGCCGGTGTGCTGTTCGCCAACGTGCGTGAGGAGCGCAGGCTCACGCTGCAGGAACTCGCCATGACCCGGTCGCTGCGGGCGGAGCTGTCGGAGCAACGCAAGCGCACCGACGCCGCGGCCAAGGAGATGGCGGACGACCTGGAGAGCATCGCCGAGGACGCCCCGGACAACGTGCTGGCCAGCACGAAGGTCGCCGCGGAACGGACCGCGCAGCTCACCGAGTTCCGGCAGCGCGTCGACGCCGACGACGTGTCGCTGCAGGAGGCCTACGACTTCTACAACGCGATCATCGACGCCTACGTGGTCGGCCTCAACGGCGTCGCGCAGGAGACCCCGAGCGCCGAGAGCGCGTACAAGCGCATGGTCGCGATGCCGCTGTTCGTGGCGGCCGACGGCATGTCCCGCGGTGACGCGCTCGCCGCCGCGGGCATCGCGAGCGGGGGACTGACCGAGCAGGAGTTCCGCACCTACATCGGCCAGGTCGGTGCCTACCACGCGACGTTGCAGCAGGCCGTGCCCGACATGATCCCGTCGGTCCGGGAGAAGTACGAAGCGCTGGTCTCCGGCGACGCGTGGAGCACGTTGACCAGCGTGGAGAACGCGTTCCTGCGCGGCAACACCACCGACCTCCCCGTGGCCGAGCCGGCCTGGCGTGCCGCGGCCGTCGAGGTCGGTGGCACGCTGTGGGACCTCTACGTCGAGCAGAGCACGGTGGCCACCGAGCTGGCGCTCGACGAGGCGGACTCGACGCTGTACACGATGATCACAGTTGGTGCCGCCGTCATCGCGGCCGCGCTGGGCGTGTTCCTGCTGGCGTGGCGGCTGTCCGACCGGCTGGTCAAGCGGCTCGTCGCACTGCGCGAGGCCACCTTGGAGGTCGCGCAGGAACGGATGCCGAGCATCGTCGAGCGGCTGCGCACCGGCGAACAGGTGGACCTGTCCACCGAGGTCTCCTACCTCGACCACGGTGACGACGAGATCGGCCAGGTCGCGGAGGCGTTCAACGAGGCACAGCGCACCGCCATCGCCGCGGCGGTGGACGAGGCCAAGACCCGCGAAGGTACCCAGAAGGTCTTCCTCAACATCGCGCACCGGAGCCAGGTGATCGTGCACCGGCAGCTGTCGGCACTCGACGCCGCCGAGCGCAAGCAGGAGGACCCCGACCAGCTGGACCTGCTCTTCCAGCTCGACCACCTGTCGACCCGGGCGCGCCGCAACGCCGAGAACCTGATCATCCTCGGTGGAGAGCAGCCCGGACGCCAGTTCCGCAACCCCGTGCCGGTGGGCGACATCGTGCGGGGCGCCATCGCCGAGACCGAGGACTACAAGCGCGTCACCATGGGCAAGCTGCCCGCCACGGCCGTCGCGGGTCCCGTCGTCAGCGACCTGGTGCACCTGCTCGCCGAGCTGATCGACAACGCGACGTCGTTCTCGCCACCGCAGTCGCGGGTCGAGGTCCGCGGCGAACTCGTGGGCCGAGGCGTGGTCATCGAGATCGAGGACCAGGGCATCGGCATGGAGGACGACGACCTCAGCCGCTTCAACGAGATGATGAAGAACCCGCCGGACTTCAGCTTCATGGCGCTGTCCGAGGAACCGCGGCTGGGTCTCTTCGTGGTCGCCAGGCTCGCGGCGAAGCACGGATTCACCGTGACCCTGCGCGACTCCGCCTACGGCGGCACGCGGGCGATCGTGCTCGTGCGCACCGAGCTGCTGAGCGACCTCCCCGAGGGTGAGTCGGTGTCGAAGCCGGCCGAGGCCGGAGCCGCGGCGGAGTCGGAGACGGCCGAGAGCTCCGCGGCGCCCATCAGCCGCAGGCCGAGGGCACTGCCCGCGCGGGGTGGTGGCGAGAAGGTCAACGGATCGCACGCCGTCGGCGTCAACGGCCCCGCACCCGCGGAGCCCGACAGCTCCGCGACCACCACGGTGCGGCGCGCCGCCGTCTCGCCCCCGCAGCTGCCCGCGGGCGAGGGTGATCGTCCCGAACTGCCTCGGCGCGGGCGCCGCGACAGCGACGCCCCGCCACCGGAACCGCAGGAACAATCCCCGAGCACGGTCGAGGGCGTGCACGGAGAACTCCCGGGAGATGCCGTGCTGGAGTGGTCGCCCGACCCGACACCGAGTGAACCGGGCAGGCACGCCCAGATCGAGGACGACGAGCAGGCCGCACCGACCCGGTACGTGCCCAAGCTGCAGCGGGAGGCGCCCAAGGCCGCTCGGCCCGCCGGCGAATCCCGCCCTCGGCACCAGGCCCGACCGGCGCCCGAACGCCCGGCTCAGCCCGGCGGTGCGGACACCCGCCCGCCCGCCGCGCCGTCGGCCCCGCCACCCCTCGACGGCGAAGGCAGGCCACCCCTGCCCCGGCGTCGCCGCCAGCAGAACCTGGCGCCCCAGCTCCGCGACGACACGACCACGCTCGGCGCTGTGGGCGGTGACGAGGCCGCGGGCGGTGGAGACGACTACGACCCCGCGCCCGAGCAGGCCCGCAGCAGGCTCTCGGCGTTCCAGCAGGGAACCCGCCGAGCTCGACAGCACCAACCCGGCCCCGACGAGTCTGGAGACTGAGGAACATGGCCAACTCGGTAGTCAACGAACTCGACTGGCTGCTCGACGACCTGTTGCGCCAGGTCGCGGGAGCCGACCGGGCCGTCGTCCTGTCGTCGGACGGCCTGCTCATCGGCCGGTCGAGCAACCTGTCCGAAGAGGACGGTGAGCACCTCTCGGCTGTCGCCTCGGCCTTCCAGAGCCTCGCGAGGGGAACGGGACGGCACTTCGGCGGAGGGCAGGTGAGGCAGACGGTGGTCGAGATGGACCACGCGTTCCTGTTCGTCACCGCGGCGGGCCGAGGCGCGTGCCTCGCCCTGCTGACGACCGAGGACGCCGACATGGGCATGGTCGCGTACTCGATGAACATGCTGGTGAAGCGCGTCGGTGCTCTGTTGAGTGCCGCGCCCCGGGTGGAGCCCCACACCACGCCATGAGTGACCAGGACGAGGAGATGTGGGACGACGGGGGTGCGGGGCTCGTACGCTCGTACGTCGTGACCGGAGGCCGGACCCGCTCCGACAACTACGGCCTCGACATGATGACGCTGGTGGTGGCGCTGTGCACTCCAGCCGAGGCCACGCATCTCCCCGAGGAGTACGAGAGGATCGTACGGCTGTGCCAGCAACCGATGTCCGTGGCGGAGGTCGGAGGTCACATCGACCTCCCCCTGCCCGTGGTGAAGGTTCTCCTCAGTGATTTGATCGAGCAGAACTATGTGATCTTCCGTAAGGCCGCGCCTCCGAGCGAAGCACCCAACAAGCACGTACTGCAGGCGGTTCTCGATGGCATCCGCAAACTCTGACGACCGACGCCTCCGTGCAACGGCGGTGAAACTGCTGATCGCCGGTGGGTTCGGCGTCGGCAAGACGACCATGGTGGGCTCGGTGAGCGAGGTGCCGCCGCTGCGTACCGAGGAGATGCTGACCTCGGCGTCCGAAGGCGTCGACGACCTCTCCGGAGTGGAGCAGAAGAGCACCACCACGGTGGCGCTCGACTTCGGCCGGATCACGATCAGCCCCGACCTCATCCTGTACCTGTTCGGCACGCCCGGGCAGGACCGGTTCTGGTTCATGTGGGACGAGCTGGCCCAGGGCGCGCTCGGCGCCGTGGTCCTCGCCGACACCCGCAGGCTGGAGACGTGCTTTCCCGCCGTGGACTTCTTCGAGCGGCGGGGACTGCCGTTCGTCGTCGGCGTGAACTGCTTCGACAGCGCCTACCGGTACGGCACCGAGGAGGTGCGGGCGGCGCTCGACGTCGGACCGCACGTGCCGGTGCTGCTCTGCGACGCCCGCGACCGAGAGTCCACCAAGCAGGTCCTGGTGACGCTGATCCAGCACGTCATGGCCTCGGCGAACATGGTCCCGGCCCCGTACTGACCCCTGGCCATCGTGTCCGCGAGTTGTGCACGCGTGTCCGCGTTGCAGGGACACGTGTTCGCGCTTCCGGGACGCGAAGCTCAGCCGGCGGGGCGTGCTGTCACCTGGATCATGGGACTCGCGGGCACCCAACGGGGGATCTCCGAGAACTCCTCCACCGCGTCGAGGTGGAAGTCGCCCCGGCGGCGCACGGTGCCCAGCGTGTCCCGGTTGGGATGACAACCCGCGCCGACGACCTTCCACACGGGCGTGACGAGGTCCTGCACGCGTGCGAGTCGGCCGTCGCCGCGAACGTGTTCGAGCAGCGCCAGCGTCCCGTCGTCCTTCAGCACCCGCCGGGCTTCCCCCAACGCCGCCTCCGGGTCGGCGACGGTACAGAGCACCAAGGTGAACACGACGGCGTCGACGCTGTCGTCGGGCCAGGGCAGCGCCTCGGCCGACGCGTCGGTGACCTCGACCGGAACGTCGGTCTCCGCGGCACGACGAGCCAGCCGGGCACGCATCGCCGCGTCCGGCTCGGCAGCGATGATGCGTTCGGCGGAACGCAGGTGGGGGAGGTTCGCACCTGTGCCTGCGCCGACGTCGAGGACGGTGCCGGTCAGGCCGTGCAACAGCTGCTCACGTCGTCGGCCGAGGAACAGCCGCTCGGCGTGCGCGTTCATCCGGTCGTAGTAGGCGGCGAAGAGCCGGTGTGCTCGCACTCCTCCCACGCTAGTGGCGAACGTGGCGCTGCGCTTGGGACGCCGTGTCCGCGCGCTGCGCACGCGTGTTCGCGTCGCACGTCGCGGACACGGGTCCCTGAAGCGCGGACACGGGTCCCTGAAGCGCGGACACGGGTCCCTGAAGTGCGGACACGCGTGCGCAGACTGCGGACACGGCGTCAGGTCGGCTTGCCGTTCAGGGATTGGTCGAGCAGTTGCACCGGGTGCAGCATCGGGATGTCGTCGTCCAGGTAGCGGCGGATCTGCAGGAGGCACCCCGGATTGGCCGTCACCAGCAGGTCGGGCGCCACGGTGCGCACGTTGTCCGCCTTGCGCTGCCCGAGTTCGGCGGCGGGCTCCGGTTGCACGAGGTTGTAGATGCCCGCCGACCCGCAACACAGCTCCGCCTCGGGGAGGTCGACCACGTCGAGCCCGGGGATCGTGCGCAGCACTGCCCTCGGCTGGTCGCGCACCCCTTGGGCGTGGCCGAGGTGGCAGGCGTCGTGGTAGGCGACCTTCGCCTCGATCCGCCGCCTCGGGGCCTGGGGTTCCAGCTCGGCCAGCAGCTCGGTCACGTCGCGCACCTTGGCGCTGAAGTCGCGCGCGCGGTCGGCCCAGTCGGGGTCGTCGGCGAGCAGGTGGACGTACTCCTTCATCGAGGATCCGCACCCGGCGACGTTGACGACGATGGTGTCGACCGGCAGTTTCTCGAAGGTGGCGATGGTGCGCTTGGCACGGTCGGCGGCGCTGCCGGACCGGCCCGCGTGCAGTTCCAGCGCCCCGCAGCAGCCTTGTTGCCTCGGTGTCAACACCTCGCAGCCCTCCGCGGCGAGCACGCGCTGGGTGGCGGCGTTGACCTCGTGGAAGAACACGTCCTGCACGCAGCCGGAGAGGAGGGCGACACGTCGCCGCACCGAACCCTTCGGCCGCACGCGCCGAGGCAGGGACGCGAACGCCTCCCGCAGGCGCACGGGCGGGAGCAACGCCTGCGTGGCCCGCAGCCGTGGTGGGAGGACGCGTTCCATCAGCTTCGGCAGCCCCGACTTCTGGTAGGCCTGGCCGAACACCGCCGCGACGCGGAGCCTGCGGCGGTACGGGAACAACGCGAAGATCGCGTTGCGGAACAGCCGGTCGGACGGACGCCGCTCGACGTTCCGCTCGATCTGCGGCCGGGTGGCCTCCAGCAGCCGGTCGTACTGCACGCCCGACGGGCAGGCGGTCACGCAGGCCATGCAGCCCAGGCACGCGTCGATGTGCTGGGTGAACGCGCCTTCCAGCCCGATCTCGCCGCGTTCGGCGAGGTCCATGAGGTAGATGCGGCCGCGCGGCGAGTCCATCTCCTCGCCCCAGAGCTGGTAGGTGGGGCACGTCGGCAGGCAGAACCCGCAGTGCACGCAGTCGTCGAGCAGCTCGCGCTCGGGCGGGTGCTGGGAGTCGAAACTCGACTGTCCGAAGAGCTCGGTCACGGTGTGGCCTCCCGTCCGTCCAACCACGACCCGAGACGGCCGGGGCACAGCCGTCCTTCCGGGTCGAGTTCGTTCTTCAACGCCCGGAGCACCCGCACCGCCGAGGGCACCTGACCCCACGGGCGGACGCCGGAGGGCACGGCGCGGCGGACCACCGACGTCCCGTTCACGGCGGTCACGGCGTCGTGCGCTGCCTCGATGTCGGTGTCGGGCACGGACAGCGTCGCGACACCGGTGCCGAGTCCGACGGTGGCCGTGGCGGTGTCGCCACCGATGGCGGCGAGCACCGCGGGCAGCCTGCTGGGCCGGACCCCGATCCGGAGGTTCGCCGCGTCGACGAGGTCGGCGTGCCGGGCCCATGCGGCGTCGGCCGCGTCGTCGTCGAGCACGGTGCCACCGAGGTCGTCCGCGAGGCGGCGGGCGCGCGCGTCGGTGCCCTCGGGCGTGCCTTCGAGCCGCACCAGGAGCAGGTCGTCGAGCCATTCGAAGGCTACGGGTTCGCTCTGCCCGGACAGCACCGCCGCGGCGTGTTCGGCCGCAGCGGGCAGCGGTGCTTCGACGCACACCGTGCGGCTGGCGGAGGGCAGGGGGTGCAGCCGCAGCACGACCTCGGCGAGCAGCCCGAAGACCCCGTAGGAGCCGTGGAGCAGTTTCGCGAGGTCGTAGCCCGCGACGTTCTTGATGACGTGGCCTCCCGTGCGGGCGACCGTGCCGTCGGCCAGCACGACCGTCGCTCCGATGACGAGGTCGCGCAGGGAGCCGTAGGTCAGCGACAGCGGCCCGGAGTCGGCGGTCGCGACGAGGCCGCCCACGGTGGCGCCGCGCTGCACCCTCGCCGCGTCGAACGCCACCCGTTGGCCGTGCTCGCCGAGCTCGGCCGCGAGGGCGCGCAGCGGTGTGCCCGCCCGCACCGACACGGTCATGTCCGCGGGGTTGTAGGCCAGCACCCCGGTCATCCGGGTCGTGTCGAGCACCGCCGGAGTCGGGAGCGCGGGGTCGCCCCAGTCCGCGGCGGTCCCGGCGCCGCGGAGGGTGACGGGCTCGCGTGTGTCGGCGAGCGCCTCGTGTGCCTCGCGGAGGTCGGTGGGCGCGAGCACGGTCGGTGTCGTCGGCCGAGCCGGCGAGGTCTGCGACGTTTTCGGAGTCATAGCCGTTCGATCACTCCAGCCTCCTCCAGCGGGTGCGGGCGGTACGGCCCCGGCGCCTCGCCGCACAACCTCGGGGTGGGCAGCAGTTTGCCCGGGTTGCACAGCCGGTCCGGGTCGAACGCGCCGCGCACGCGGTCCATCGTGGCGAGGTCGTCGGCGCTGAACATGCGGGGCATCGAGCACGCCTTGTCGGTGCCGATGCCGTGTTCGCCGGACAGCGAGCCGCCGAGCTCGACACAGAGCTCCGCGATCCGGCCCGACAGCTTCTCGGCGCGGTCCTGCTCGCCCGCCGCGGCGTTGTAGAGCACGAGCGGGTGCAGGTTGCCGTCGCCCGCGTGGAAGACGTTGGCCACGCGCAGGCCTTCGGCGCGGCCCATCTCCTCGATGCGGCCGAGCACCTCGGCGAGGCGGGTGCGGGGTACGACGCCGTCCTGCACGAAGTAGTCGGGGCTGATGCGGCCCACCGCGGCGAAGGCGGCCTTGCGGCCCTTCCAGATCTTCGCGCGTTCGGCGGCGTTGCCCGCGATGTGCAGCCGGGTGCAGTGATGGCGCTCGCAGATCTCCCGGACCTGCTCGAACTGCGCGGAGCACTCGGTGGCCGGTCCGTCGAGCTCCACGACGAGCGCGGCGGCCGTGCTCAGCGTGTAGCCGGCGTGCACGGCCTGTTCGGCGGCCTGGATGGCGAGATTGTCCATCATCTCCACGGCGGCGGGCACGATGCCGGCGGCCACGATGTCGCTGACGACCTCGCCTGCCTGCCGCACGGAGTCGAAGTCGGCGAGCAGGGTGCGGACGGTTTCGGGCACGGGCAGCAGGCGCACCGTGATCTCGCAGGCGATCCCGATGGTGCCTTCGGAGCCGATGAACACGCCGCGCAGGTCGGGGCCGAGTTGCTCGCCGGTCTCGCCGCCGAGCGTGACCACCTCGCCGTCGGGCAGGACGACGGTCATCGACAGCACGTGGTTGGTGGTGAAGCCGTACTTGAGGCAGTGCGCGCCGCCGGAGTTCTCGGCCACGTTGCCGCCGATCGTGCAGACCTGCTGGCTGGACGGGTCGGGTGCGTAGTAGAGCCCGTACGGCGCGGCGGCGCGGGTGATGTCGAGGTTGGTGACGCCGGGTTGCAGTGTGGCGCGCCGGTCGACGGGATCGACGTCGAGCACCGCGCGCAACCGTTGCAGCGCGATCACGACGCCGTCGGCGACGGGCAGCGCGCCGCCGGAGAGCCCGGTTCCCGCGCCTCTCGCCACGTACGGGACGCCGTGTTCGTGGCAGGCGCGCACCGCGGCGGCGACGCTTGCGGTGTCGGTGGGCAGGACCACCAGGTCGGGGACCACGCGGAATCCGGTCAGCCCGTCGCACTCGTAACTGCGCAGGGCCACCGGGTCGGAGATGACGTTGTCCTCGCCGACCGCCGCGGCCAGGGCCGATCGCACCGTCGCGTCGAGCATCAGCACCCACCTGCTTTCCGCTTTGCGGAACGTCGTTGTCGCTCTAAGGAAACGTTACCGCTGAAGTGGGCGTGGTCAAGATGGCAGCGCGCTCTCGTGTCGTCGCGAGCGGAGCCGCGCCAGGCCGTGTCGAGCGCCTCGTTGCGGGCGTGTCGGACACGAGCGTGTCGGGGCCGGGTGGTACCAAGACGGGCATGACGTGTGTGAGCTGCCGGACCGGTCTCGACCACTGCCACGGCACCGTGCTGGTGCACGTCGACGGCGGCGTGGAGTGCACCGAACCCGACTGCGTCGACGCGGTGCTCCTGCGGCACACCCTCGTGATCCGGTGCGACGAGGTCGAGGGCGGCTGCGACTGCGTGATCTACGGCGAGCTCGGGCTCGCTTCCTGAGCCGTGCGGGCGAAGCGCAGCCCGAAGTTGTCCAGCGTCGCGGGCAGCCGGTCGTGTGCGTGGGTGCGTGACCGCAACGTCGTCGGCGCCAGCAGCCGGTAGTCGCCCGCGCGCAGCAGTTCGGCCAGCAGCGTGCTGGTCACCAGCAGCACGAGGTTCTCCCCGGGGCAGCGGCCCGGCCCGTCGCTGAACGGCACGAGCGCGGGCAGTGCGCCGGCCCGGCCGTCGAGCCACGCGTCCGGGGCGAACCGGTCGGCGAACGGCACCAGCGCGCGATCGCGGTGGAAGAACGGCGTGAACGTGAAGAACAGCGTGTTCGACGGCAAGGTCGTGCCGCGCCAGGAGGTCACCGTGGTGCTCTCGCGCAGCAGCACCGGTGTCGTCGGCCAGAGGCGAACGGCGTCCAGCACGCACGCGCGCAGGAACGGCAGGCCGGCCTCGCCGTCCGCGATCTCCTTCCTCGCTGTCGCGGCGTGCTCGGGATGCACGCTGAGCAGCGCCAACGTGCGCAGGGAGACCATTCCCGCCGCGTCGAAGGCGAACAACCAGTGCGGCACCTGCCCGTACGGGTCGACGCCGTCGTCCGCGGGAGTACGCGCGATCACGGCGGCGAGGCTGCCCGGCTCGGCTCGTTCCAGGTGCTCGTCCAGGCGCTGCTGGAATCGGCGTCGGCGTTCGTGGGCTTGCGGCAGCAGGAACGCCCAGTTGCCGCGTGAGCGCAGGGCCGCCAACGCGTCGGTGACCTCGGTGTCGTCGCGGGCCTGGTCGCCGAGCACGAGCCGCCGCACGATCCGCCACCACGCGCGCTCGAAGCGCGGCCAGTCGAGCCTGTCGCTCTCGCCGAGCAGCTGCCCCACCTCGTGTGCGACGACGTCGCGGAGGCGTTCGGCCAGCGAGTGCTCGGCGTGCCCGGCCTCCAGCACGACCTCGTTGTAGTGGCGGCGGGGCTCCCGCTGCGGCATCGGTGTCGTGAGGACGGCGTGGGGCTGGAAGTGTTCGAGTGCCCGGCGCTTCTCCCAGGCGGCGGGGCTGAACGGCGACGGCGTGGCGTCGAGCACCCGCGCGACGTCGTCGGGCTCCAGTAGCACCGCGATGCGGCGACCGGGCACAGGCAGCAGAACGGGCCCGGCGCCATGCCGGGCCCGTAGTCGCTGCAGCACACGCAGTGCCATCCGGTCGAGGTGCAGTCGGTCGGCCAGCGCCATCACCCGGGGCCGGCGGTTGAGCACGCCGACCGCGAGTGTCGGAGCCACCACCCCGCCGACCACTCCGGCTGTGTCGAGCAGGCCGGCGCGACTCGTCATCGAGTGCGCTGGCTGGGCACTGGCCGGCCCTCTTCGGGGTGCAGTCCCAGCGCGTCGAGCAGCTCGGCGCAGTCCTCGGCGTCGACGGCGGCCGACGCGACGGCGCGCACCGCCCTGCGGCGCTGCTCAGGGTCCGGCTCCTCCGTGTACGGCAGCACCGGGCGGGGGTTCTGGCTCGGGGCCGTCGAGGTGTGTGTCGTGTTCACGAGTGCTCCCGTTTCGTTGTCGTCCGGCGGGCGCGAGGTCGGTTCTGTCGGGTGTCGATTGGGTGTCGATTGGGGTCGACGACAGCGGTTTCTCCCGCCGCGACCGACACGTACCCGCTGGGTGGCGGCGTTACACGTCTGGTTTCCCGGAGCAGGCGACTGGGTACGAGCCGTGAGGTGGCTCGCTGGTCGGGAGAAAGGAGGCTGACGTGGGTACCGACGCTTACCTCGCGTTCATCGCCCTGGGTTTGATCATGATCGTTGCCGACGGTCAGATGCTCTACCGCAGTGGAAAGCGTTACCTGTCCGATGTGGACTCAAACGGTGACTCCGTCAACTCGATGGCCAAACTCGTCACGGTTCTGTTCCACCTCGTCATGTTCGGCTTCCTGGCACTGCTGTCGGTGCTGGACTTCAGCTTCGGCGGGCACACCGTCCGCGCGGTCATCGGCAACCTCGGTGTCCTGCTGCTGCTCCTCGCCCTCGTGCACGCGGTGACGATGGCCGTCATGTCGCAGATGCACGACGCCCGGGCCACCGACGAGCTGTACTCGCGGCCGCGGCAGAGCCCCGACCCGGCGAGCGGTACCAACATCCAGCTGCAACGGGGTCCCGTCGTGACCCCCGTCCCGGGACAACAGGGGCGGGACCCACGGCTGAGCCCCACCATCGAGGACCAGCTCAACTGACCGCGCCGCGTGCGCTCGGCTGTCGGCCCGTTGCCGGACGGATCCGGGAACGGGCGACTCCGAGCGCGCTCCGGGCGCGGTGACGGTGAGACCCACGCGACAATGCTGCACTGCGTGACCGGAGCGTCGCGAATCGGAGACGAGCGGATGGGCGACACAGGTCCGCCGATCGGGTTACCGGGACACCCGCGCCCGCACGACCCGGTTCGCGAGCGTCAGCAGCGCGGCGAGCAGGACGAAGTCCGCGAGGAACACTCCGCGTTGGATCAGCGCCTCCGGCAACAGGTCGAGCAGGGTCAGCAAGGTCGACAGCGGTGGAGGGCCGCCCGAGAGCTTGTCGGCGACGTAACTCGCGCCGAACAGGACGAGCAGGCCGATCGACGGCCACACCACCCGCTGCAGTCCACGCCGCGCGGCCTGGTGGGCGGCGTCGGGCGAGTCACGCAACTGGTCCAGCAGTGACAGCGCGATGCCGGGCACGCAGAGGAACGCGAGCAGGCTGCCGTACTGGTGGATCAGGCCGCTCACCGGGTCGACGTCCGACTCGAACGCCGCCGGGAACAGCGCGGCGGCGACCAGGCCCCCGGCCGCGGCGACGACGAGGACCGTGGTGGTCCGGCTGATGCGGAGGCCCGCCGCGGCCAGTGTGCCGCGGACCGCGAGGACGCCGACGGCGAAGGACAGGAGGCTGGCTTCCAGCATTCCCTGCCCCTCGTCGGTGAAGGCGTAGCGGCTCACCGGGTCGGTGAGGGGGTCGAACGAGCTCACGAGATGCAGGATCGTCAGCGTGAAGAGTGCCCACCCCAGTGCGGCGGTGGCGGCGAACGTCCAGGCGCGCACCCGAGCAGGGGCGCTCTCTACTGTTGTCGCATTCGTCCCCAGTTGCCCCATAACACCGATCTTGCCCACGGTGCGGAGGGCTGTCCTCAGGGATCACCCCTGAAATCTCCCTGGCCGCGCTGGAAATCGATCACCACGAGGGCCTGGTCGTCGTGCTGTTTCGAGCGAGGCCACCGCACTCGGTCGCTGTCGTCGATCTCCGCCTGTCGCACCGTGTCCAGGACGGCCTCGGCTCCATGAGCGCGTGCCCGTCGCAGCAGTCCGGGCCAGTCCAGGACGCCGTAGGTGTCGACCCCTGCCGACACGCCGTCGGTGGCCAGCACCGCCGCGTCCACCGCCGTTCGGGGCCAGCGGCGCCGCAGCGCGTGGGAAGCCGCCTCCGGCACGGCTTCGGCGACCCAGAAGCCGTGCTCGCTGTTGCGGAGCCGGTCGACCGCCTCCCGCGTGCGCAGCGCCCCCGCCGCCCTCAGCCGGTCCAACCGGTCGTCGTGCACCACGTCGGCGCCGGCCTCGGTGAACACGACCACGGGGCTGTCGGCGAGGACCAGCGCCTCGACGTGCTCATTGGTCCAGCGCACCATCGCGACCGTGCTCGACGGAGCGCGTCGCGGAGTCAGGTCGTGTTCCCGCGCCAGCGCCGAGATCGCTTCCGAGAGAAGGGTGTCGAGGTCCTCGCCCGCGTCCGTCCGCAGGCGTCGCTCGATCGCCTCCGCGAGCAGGCGGGAGTACCAGCCTCCGCTCGGAACGCCGCGCCGTGTCTCGGTGGCGCCGTCCAATACCACCGCGGTGCCGGCGGAAGCGTCGGGGCCGTCGGTGTGGACCACGACGCGGTCCTCGGTGGGGCGGGGGGTGCCGTCGAGTCCCACCCCGGGGCGTTCGGCGATGTCGATGCGAGGCACGAACCGACCGTAGCGACTGTCAACCTGAGTTGACATGACCGGAGGTGTCAACGTAGGTTGACACCATGGGTGAAGCAACCGAACTCGCGGCCAGGGCCGGCGACCGCGACCCGAAGATCGGGTTGCGTGCGGTGGCGGCGCTGCGTCGGCTCCTGGAACAACTCGAAGCGGTCCAGGTGCGCAGCGCGCGGACGCAGGGCTGGTCCTGGCAGGAGATCGCGGACGCGTTGGGCGTCACGCGGCAGGCCGTCCACAAAAAGCACGGGAGGCGTTGATGTTCGAGAGGTTCGATCGAGTCGTCAAGGATGTGGTCGTCGGTTCCCAGGCCATCGCCGTGGAGCAAGGAAGCGAGCACGTCGACGCGGTCCACCTGGCGTGTGCACTCCTTCGCCGGCCCGTCGGGGTGGTGCACCGGGTGCTCGAGGAGAACGGTGTGGCGGCGGACGCGGTCGAGGCGGAGTTCGACAAGGTGCGTCGACGTGGAGGGCTCAGTGACACCGAGGTCGACGCTCTGGCCGCCGTCGGAATCGACGTGGATCACGTGCTCGCGCAGTTGGGCGGCCAGGACGACGTCACCGGCAGGCGGCGCCGGAAGTTCTTCCACCACATGCCCTTCAGCGATGCGGCGAGGCGCGTGTTGCTGCGGTCGCTGGAGGAGGCGAGGAACCTCGGCGAGAAGCGGATCACTGTGGACCACGTCCTCCTGGGTGCCCTCGGCGTTCAGGGTCCGGTCGCCGACGTGCTGGCGGATGCCGGGGTCACCACGACCGCGGTGCACAGGCACCTGCAGCGGCGGTGACTGGCACCCCTCACCTGCGCTTCGGCGACCACGTGACGTGCGGCAGGAAGAACTGCGTCAGCGGACCGATGGCCAGCGCGTACAGCACGGTGCCGAGACCGACCGTGCCGCCGAGCAGCCACCCGGTCGCCAGGACGACGACCTCGATCGCGGTGCGGACCGCACGAACCGACCAGTTCGTGCGCGCCGACAGGCCCGTCATGAGGCCGTCGCGGGGGCCGGGACCGAGACGCGCTCCGACGTAGACGGCCGTCGCGAGCCCGTTCAGGACGATGCCGCCGAGTAGCAGGGCCCCCTGCCACACCAGGTGCTGCGGTTGCGGCAGCACCGCTCGCACCAGGTCGACGACCACGGCGATGACGAGGACGTTCGCCACCGTGCCGATGCCGGGGCGTTGCCGTAGCGGGATCCACGCCGCGAGCACCACGACGCCGGTCAACGCGGTGACCGTGCCGAACGTGAGCCCGGTGCGGTCGGCGACGCCTTCGTGCAGGACGTCCCAGGGATTCAGCCCGAGTCCCGAGCGGGTCATCATCGCCATGCTCGTGCCGTAACAGGCCAGACCCAGCAGGAGCTGGGTCAACCGGACGGCCGGAGCCGTGGTGACGGGAACGGGACTGAGTTCGACGGGGGATTTCACCGAGGCCACGTCGCCCACTATGACCAGCGAGCGGGACGGCCGGAAGAGCCAATCAACCGGTCCTTTGCCCGACACGGCGTGGGCTGCGACACGTGAGGTGTGAACCGGGGGACCGCCGGTGCGCCGGATGCGAGATCAGGCCGTCACTCCAGGGAAAAGGACGGTGTGGCATCCGGCGCACCGGCTCGTCACCGTGCCCGGGGAAGGGCACGGGTGCCGCGGGCCGCTTCCGGCATCGCCCCTCGCAATGCCGGAAACCCCCTTCGGCTCAGGTGCACGTCGGTGCGGGGTTTCCGCCCGGCGCGGTGGGCGGAAACCGCCGACGTGCACCCGCGGGGCCTCGAAGCCACGGGGGCATCGTGGAGTCGAGACCATGACCCGTCACGGCCGGGCGCGTTCGGCCGGGCGGGAAGTGTGGAATACACGGGACGACCTCTCGGTAAACGACAGTCCAGGGATGTGACCGTCGCCGGTGAGCCTCGCGAGACGTCGCGCGGCACCGGCTACCGAGCAGGCTCAGTCAGGGGAGGTCGTGGGTAGCGCGGCTTCTCGCCCGAGACCGACGATGTCGTGATCGCGGCTGACACCGAGGAGACGCAGCTGGGTCACCGTGGGAACGTCGCCGAGGACGCCGTGTTCGCCGCGGTGCGCGTGGGGATTGTTGTCGTGGGGCGACGCCGTGGGGTGCGACGGCGCCGCGACGGACGCCGGCGCGGCGGGCGACGGCGCGGCGGGCCCGGAGGGACGCGACGAGTCGCCTCCGCGCGCTTCCGAGCTGTCGGAGCCCGGGTCGGCGTGGTGGGCCGACCCGGTGGGCGCGGACTGCGTGCGGGACGACTGCCGCGAGACAGGACC
>NZ_CM001466.1:3207887-3238297 GCF_000231055.2 Saccharomonospora azurea NA-128
CAGGACCGGGCCGCTCCGACTTCACCGGCGGCGCGACGGGTTCGACGCGGGGTTCGCCGAGAGGCCGGTCGGGGTCGGTGCCGGGAAGGAGGTCGCCCAGGTCCACGGGGAGCCGGGGCGGGGTGAGGTCGGGGAGCAGGTCGAGGGGGGCATCGGTGCCGGGCAGCGTGCGGGGCACGTCCACGACGTCGTCGATGGTGTCGGTGATCGGGCTGGTGACCTCGGGCAACGCGCCGAACAGCCAGCCGGTGAGGCCGTCGGTGGTGTGGGCCAGCGTGGAGGTCAGCTTGGTCGTCGTGGACAGCAGGGAGTCCGTGGCGGCCGTGAGCAGGGGCCGCGGGTTCCCCTCGGGCATCGGAGCCGTGGGCCGTTCCACGGAGTCGCGGCCGGACTCGCCGGGCTCGACGTCGCGCGGGCTGCCGGGGGCGGCGTCCCGGACGTCGTCGGGAGTTCCCGGCGTGGTCGGCCGGGCCGGAGCCGTGGGCTCGTCCGGGCGCGCCGGGTCCGGAATCTCCTCCGGGTCGTCGGGGTGGATCGGCTGGGCAGACTCGTCGTCGGGGGCCTCGGTTCCGGGGAGCACGTCGGGCTCACCGGCGTCGGGCGTGGCGATCGCGTCGCCGTCCTCGGCGGGTGCGGTGTCACCGGGGGACGTCGGGCCGCAGGGATCGAGGTCGGAACGCGTCTGTGGCAGCTCCCCGGTGTCGGGCATGGTGCAGACCGGCGCCTCGCCGAGGTCGTCCGAACCGGACGGCTGGTCGGTGGTGGCGGCCGCGGTGGCCCCGGCGATCAGCGCCGAGACGACCCAGCCACCGACGGCGAGGCCGAGCACGAGGAGCACGCGGCGGAAAGCGGAGGGCCGGAACCGGACCGGAACTCCGGCTCGACGGGGGCCGTCGGCGCGCAGGCGTGTCACGGAGGCTGTCAGAGAGCGCGTCGCCCTCATCGCCACCACCTGCCCTGCCTCGTTCGTGTTGCCGCCCTGTCAAGAGTTGCCGATCATCGCGTGAGCGCGCCCCGGCTACCCCGTGCGTGCCATTCTTAGCATTCTGGGCGGCCGTTTCACCCCGTCGGTATGCGATCCACCCCGGACGGCGCAACCCATCACAAGGTACGCAACCGCTCAATCGCTTCGTCGAGCACCTCCTCTTGTTTACAGAAAGCAAATCGAAGTAGATGTCGCCACTCGGCCGGGTGATCCGTGAACACGCCAACGGGTACTGCCGCGACTCCAATACTCTCCGGTAAGCGCCAGGCGAGGTCCTCCGCATCGGTGAAACCGAGGGGCCGGACGTCCGCGCACACGAAATACGTGCCCGCGCTCGGTCGAATCCCGAAGCCCGCGGCGGCCAATCCGGCACACAATCGGTCGCGCTTGGACCGCAGCGACTCGCGCAACGACTCCACCCACGACAGCTCGTTCCGCAACGCGTAGGCGACGGCCGGTTGCAGGGGCCCGGCCGAGGTGAATGTCAGGAACTGCTTGGCCGCGCGCACCGCCGAGGTCAGTTCCCGCGAGGCACAGACCCAGCCGACCTTCCAGCCGGTGCAGTTGAACGTCTTGCCGGCACTGGAGATGGAGACCGTGCGCGCCGACATCCCGGGGAATGCCGCCAACGGAAGATGCTGGGCGTCGTCGAAAACGAGGTGCTCGTAGACCTCGTCGGTGATGGCGATCAGATTGTGCTCCACGCACAATGCGGCGAGCCCGGCGAGTTCGGTTCTCGTGAACACCGTGCCCGTGGGATTGTGCGGAGAGTTCACCAGGAGGGCTCTCGTGTTCGCGGTGACGGCCGCGCGGACGGCGTCGAGGTCGAGGGCGAACCGGTCGCCGTCGGGCACCAGCGACACGACTTTCCGGGTGGCGCCGGACATCGCCACCGCCGCCGCGTAGGAGTCGTAGTACGGCTCGATGACGATCACCTCGTCGCCGGGGCCGGTGAGCGCGAGCAGGCTCGCCGCGATCGCTTCGGTCGCCCCGGCGGTGACCAGCACCTCGCCGTCCGGGTCGTACTCGGTGCCGTAGCGGGCTCGATGGTCCGCGATCGCCTCGCGGAGTTCGGGACGACCCGGGCCCGGCGGGTACTGGTTGGCGCCGCCGAACAACGCCTTCCGGGCCTCGACCAACATGCCTTCGGGTCCGTCGGTGTCGGGGAAGCCCTGTCCGAGATTGACGGCCGAGTGCCGGTCCGCCAGCGCGGTCATCTCCGCGAAGATCGTGGAAGTGAACGGCCGCAGGCGTTCGACGAGTACAGGTTCACGCACGAGCACACATCCTCACGGACAATCACCGTATGGAGCAACCGACGTCCACCGCCGTCCCGCTCGGTCCGCCCGGAGCCCTCGAACGGGAGGAGGCGAAGCGGCGGGGGCTGCGCAGGATGAAACTCGTGGCGCTGAGTTTCCTGCTCGGCGCGACGGTCCTCTTCCTGCTGGCCAGCTGGGCGCAGTCGGAGGGCTGGCCGGCCTGGGTGAACTACGTCCGCGCGGCCGCCGAGGCGGGCATGGTCGGTGCGCTGGCCGACTGGTTCGCCGTGACCGCGTTGTTCCGGCACCCGCTGGGCCTCAAGATCCCGCACACGGCGATCATCCCGAACAAGAAGGCCGTGCTCGGCAGCAGTCTCGGCGACTTCGTGGGCACGAACTTTCTGGCGGAGCCGGTGGTGCGCGACAAGCTCCGGCGGGTGGAGACGTCGCGGCGCGTCGGCGAGTGGCTGGCCCGGCCCGACAACGCGGAACGGGTGACGGCGGAACTGGCGACGGTCGTGCGCGGCGCCGTGACGGTGCTGCGCGACGAGGACGTGCAGGCCGTCATGGAGCAGGCGGTGGTGAAACGCGTGCTCGACCAGGAGTGGGGGCCGCCGCTGGGCAAGCTCCTGCAGCAGGTGCTCGCCGACGGCGCGCACCACCGCCTGGTGGATCTCGTGGTCGACCGGGCCTACGAGTGGGTCCGCGACAACCACGAGGCCGTGCTCCGGGTCGTGTCGGACCGGGCACCGTCGTGGTCGCCCCGGTTCGTCGACACGATGCTCGCCGACAAGGTCTACGGCGAGGTGCTGTCGTTCGCGTGGGCGGTGAAGACGGACGTCAACCACCCGTTGCGACTGGCCGTCGACCGATTCCTCGTCGAGTTCGCGGGCGATCTCCAGAAGGACCCGGAAACCATCGCGCGGGCGGAGGCGGTCAAGCAGCAGCTCGTCGAGCACCCCGAGGTGCGGAACGTGATCGACTCGGCGTGGACCACGGCGAAGAAGATGCTGCTGGCCGCCGCCGAGGACCCGTCGAGTGAGCTTCGGCGGAGGGTGGCCACCGGGCTCGCGGAGCTGGGTGCGCGCCTGCAGTCGGACCCGGCGCTGTCGGCGAAGGTCGACGGCTGGGTGGAGGGTTCGGCGGCGTACGTCGTTCGGCATTACTCCTCCGAGATCACGACGATCATCACCGAGACCGTCGAACGCTGGGACGCCGAGGAGACGTCGCGCAAGATCGAACTTCAGGTCGGACGCGATCTGCAGTTCATCCGCATCAACGGCACGGTGGTGGGCGCCCTGGCCGGATTGGTGATCTACACGGTGGCGCAGGTGTTGTTCTGACCGAGCGAGTATGCACCGGATCGGCCACGGAAAGTCCCGACCGGAGCCGAGTTATCCACAGGTTGAGGAGTTATCCACCGAGTTATCCACAGGATTGCTCCATGTGGGTGGTGGAAATCGTCGGCAATTCACGAGAATTCAACGGAAACCGAGGAACTCGTGGAGCGCCGTCGGTAGGAGCGGACCTTCTGGCGGTTGCCGCACACCCGCATCGAACACCAGGCCCGCGAGCGGTTCGGTGACCGGTCGTGGAACGCCCAACGGCAGTTCTCGGCCGGGCAGATCTTGATGCGGTCCCACTGGCCCGACGTCGTGAGTCGCGCGGCGGCGGCGAGAACGGCGGCCACGGCGGTCGCCGGCGCCAGTTCCACGCCCTCCGGCGACAGTGTCACCGCCAACGGCGGTAGCAGGTCGTGAATCTCGGCCTGCTCGCCAGCCGGACTCCCGGCGGCGGTACGCAGGGCGTCCCGGGCCGCGGCGGCGGTACGCAGGGGGTCGGCGGGCAGGTCCCGTGCGGCGGCCCACTCCGACCAGGTCTGTTCCGTGGCGAGCACGTCCGTGCCCTCCTCGACGTCGACGGTGTTCAGGAAGTCGAGCAGCAGGGTCACGTCCGCGTCCACGCAGCGATTCTACGGCTCGGGTGGCCACTCGACCGCCTTCGATCACCGTTGCCAGCTGGGGAGTTAACCACCATACTGCCTCTACTGGTTACAGAGGAGGATGGTATGGCGACTCCGGGGTCGATCAAGCTGGACTGTGTGGTGCTCGACTGTCTCGACCCGGTCGGGCTGGCCCGGTTCTACGGCGAGCTGCTCGGCTGGAAGGCCGACGAGCCCGAGAACGGCGGCAGGTGGGTGACGCTGCGGAATCCCGAGGGCGGAGTGCACCTGGCGTTCCAACGTGACCTGGACTTCCGGCCGTCGACGTGGCCGTCCGGCGAACGCCCGCAGATGCTGCACCTGGACTTCGCGGTGACGGACATCGAGGGGCAGCACCGCAGGGCGATCGAGCTCGGGGCGACCTTGTTGCAGGACCCGCCCGCGGACTTCACGGTCTACGCCGATCCGGCCGGGCACCCGTTCTGTCTCTGCGCGTGCGGCGTGCAGTAGTTCACTACTCACTCGGCGTACCGCCGGACTATGCACTCTGTGTATAGTCCGGCGGTCATGAACGTGTTCTCGGACTTCGCCCTCGGGGCGCGGTTGGCGTTCGGGGCGGGGCGCAGGCGCGGCCTCGCTCTGCTGCGCACCGTGTTCGCGGCGGTGGGCATCGGCCTCGCGGTCGCCGGACTGCTCCTGGTCTTCGCGTCGTTCAACGGTCTGGAGGAGCGTCTCGACCGCCTCGCCGCCCGCACACCGGTCGAGGCTGCCGCAGGAGAACCCGCCGTCGGGCTCCTCTCGGCCCCGTCGTACTTCCGGGAACGCGAGCTGACCGCGGTCTACCTCGAACCCTGGCACTCCGACGCTCCGGTGCCGCCCGGGCTCGGTGACGTCCCGGCGCCCGGGCAGGCCGTCGTGTCTCCCGCCCTCGCCGACCTCCTCGCCTCGCAGGACGGCGCGTTGCTCCGCCCGCGCTTCGCCGAGCTCGACATCGTGGGCACCATCGGCGTCGAAGGGGTGGCCGAACCCGACGAACTGCTCTACTACGTGGGCGACGAGGGCTTGCGGGACGCGCCGAGCGTCGTGGCGGTCGGCGGCTTCGGTGTCCCGAGCGCGCCCCTGAGCCTCGGCCCGCTCGTGGTCGTCGAGTTCCTCGCGGGCGCGGTGCTCATCAGTCCGCTGCTGGTCCTCGTCGCGTCCAGCAGCAAGTTGGCCGGCTCCGAGGGCGAGCGGCGATTGTCCGCGATCCGGCTCGTGGGAGCCGGGGCGGCGCAGATCAGACGCATCGCGGCGGCCGAAACGCTCGTGGGCGTGCTGCTGGGGATGGTGCTCGCCGTCGCCTTCTTCTTCCTCGGCCGCCCGCTGGTGGTGGCCGCCGACCTCGCCGGGCTCACCCTCTACGAGGACGCGCTCGTGCCGCCGTGGCAGGCGGTCGTGGCCGTGGCCCTGCTGACACCGGCCGTCGCGATCGGTTGTGCTCTGGTCGGGTTGCGCGACGTGGTGGTGGAGCCCTACGGCGTCGTCCGCCACAGCGAGCCGATCCCGCGGCGAGGGCGGTGGCGCATCCTGTTCGTCGCGCTGGGGTTGTCGCTGTTCTTCCCCGACGTGTGGGCGGGCGTCGACGGAGACAGCCGGCTCGTGGGGGTCTTCGCGGCTGCGGGCACGTTCGTGCTGCTCATCGGCGTGCCGGTGTTGCTGCCGTGGCTGGCCGAGCGGCTCGTTCGCGGGTTGCGTGGAGGGCCACCGTCGTGGCAGCTGGGTGTCCGCCGACTGCAGATGGACGTCGGCACACCCGCACGGGTGGTCGCCGGGATCACGGTCGTACTCGCCGCAGCCGTGGCGATCCAGACACTCGTGACCCCGATGTCGTCCCCGCCGCCGCACGAGTCCGCCCGGGCGTCGGTCGTCGTTTCGGTGGGGTGGGAGAACCGGGTCGAGGAGCTGGTGCGCGACGTGCCCGGGGTCGAGCAGGTGGAACCCGGGCACTTCGTGCTCGACCCGGCTGACCTGGATGCGACCGAGCGGTTGCGCAACGCGGTCGCGCCGCTGGGGCGGCAGGCGATGGTGTATCGCGACGCCGACGTCGACGCTCAGGGGAACAAGCTCGCCACGCTGCACATCATCCTCGGCACCGCCTGCTCGTTCGCGTTGCTGCTGAGCATCGGCAATCTCGTCGTCCTGGCCAGTGCTCAGGTGTGGCAGCGGCGGAGGGCGTTCGCGGCGCTGCGGGCCGCAGGGTTGCCGCGGGGAGTGCTGACGCGGTCGCTGTTGTGGCAGAACGGGATACCGGTGGTGGTGGGCGTTCTGGTCTCGTCGGCGACCGGGCTCGGCGTGGCCGGGCTGTTCGCTCGGCTGCTGGACGTGCCCGTTCACGTCGACTGGGCTGTGCTGACCGTCTACTCGGTGGGCGCCGTGATCGGGGTCGGGGTCCTGACAGTCGCCGCGGTGACCGCCCTCGCCTCGGTGGACCGGGAACCGTCACTGCGCGTCGAATGACCTTGTCCGTTGGGTGGCCGATCCTGCGTAAGCTGATGATCGTGATCTGTCCCAAGTGCCAGAACGTGATGACGACGTTGGACAAGAACGGCATCCACATCGAGCAGTGCAACGGTTGCCGCGGGATCTTCCTGGATCGGGGTGAACTCGAACAGATCGTGAGCGCGGAGAACTCGTTCTACGCCTCCGCGCCGCCGCCCCCGTACACGCCCAGGTCCGCGCCTCCGCCTCCGCCTGCCCCGCCGTACGGTGCCCCCGCTCCCGGCGGCCACTACGGCGACTCGCCCCGGCCGTACCGCGGTGGTCATGGCGGTCACGGTGGGCACGGCGGGTACTACGCCGACTCCCCGAGGCCCTACCAGGGCGGCTACCACGACTCGCCGCGTCCGTACGGGCACGGGCCCCGCCGCAAGAAGAGCTTCCTGGAAAGCCTGTTCGACTGACGACGTGCTCGATCTGAAGATCTGCTCCGCCTGCGGTGACCGGGCGGAGCGACCTGTCGTGGAGGGGGAGCGGCTGGTGTGCGTGGTGTGCGGCCACCGCGCCGCGTTCCACCGGCTGCCCCTGCTCGCGCTCACCGGGCCCAGCGCCGCGGGCAAGTCCACCGTCGGGCCGGAGCTCGCCCGCCGGCTGTCGGGCGAGGTGGTGGTGCTGGAACAGGACGTCCTGTGGACCGGAGCGTTGCGGGACGACGTGGACGGGCATCCGGCGTTTCGCTCGACGTGGTTGCGGATGGCCGCCATGATCCATCAGAGCGGCCGTCCGGTGGTGCTGTGCGGGACCGTCGTGCCGCCCGAGTTCGAGCCGTTGCCGGAGCGGGTGTTCTTCTCGGACATCCACTACCTGGCGCTGGTCGCCGACTCCGACGTGCTGGCTCGCCGCTTGCGCCGCCGACCCGCGTGGCGCGGGTGGGACGAGCCGCGGATCGCGGAGATGCTGGAGTTCAACGAGTGGTTGCGCCGGGACGGGCCGTCGCTGGCTCCGCCTGTCGAGCTGTTCGACACGACGTCCGTGCCGTTGGGCGAGTCCGTCGCGTACGTGGAGCGTTGGGTGCGCCGAGTGCTCGCCGACGCCGCGGGATCGAGTGCAAGCTGAGCGCTTGCAAGAGTTAGCACTGCAGCGTATCGTCGTAGGTGGAGGTGTGGGGCGTCATGACGCAAGCTCGCGCCGATTCGGAACGGGACGACCACACGGGTGGGCCGATCGACAGGGTCACCGACCTCGGCAAGGACATCGGCTCGTACATCCGGCAGCAGCGCAACAACGCCAAGATCTCGCTGCGGCAGCTCTCGAAGCTGGCCGGGGTGTCGAACCCCTATCTGAGCCAGATCGAACGGGGGCTGCGCAAGCCCAGCGCGGAGATCCTGCAGCAGATCGCCAAAGGCCTGCGCATCTCAGCCGAGGCGCTGTACGTCGAGGCCGGAATCCTCGACCAGCCCGTCGGCGGTCCCGTGGTCGACGCCGTTCGCGCCGACGCCTCACTGACCGAGCGGCAGAAGCAGGTGCTGCTCGACGTGTACGAGTCGTTCCGGCGGGAGAACCGGGAAACGACGACAGCAAGTGCGAGCGCACGTCACCACCACGAGGAGTGAGTCACGATGACGACCACGAACAGCCACGACACCCGCGACATGAACGACATGAACGACATGGACAAGGTCATGCACACCGCGAGGGAGGGGGTCCGGACGTCGCTGCTCGCCGCCCTCGGTGCGGGCAGCATGGCGAGCCAGGCGGTGGCGGACGCCCTGTCCAAGGCCAAGGAGCGGGTGAGCTCCAGCAGCGAGGCGGCCAGGAAGAACATCGAGGACCTGCCGTCGGAGTTCGAGCATCTGCGCGGCAGGCTCGAACCCTCCGAGCTGCGCAAGCTGATCGACGACTCCGCGGAGGCGGCCACGAACCTCTACCGCAAGCTCGTCTCGTCGGGCGAGCAGACCTGGGAACGCGCGGTGGAGCCGCAGGTCAAGCGTGGAGTCGAGCAGTTCGAGGAGACGCTGCGGACCGCGCAGGAGCGTGTCGACCACATGACCACCGACGCGCGGGAGCGCTTCGACGAGGCGATGGCGCTGATCTCGCGTCGGGCTCGCGAGACCGAGGAGAAGGTCGACACCGCCGCGACCGGCAAGGCCGAGGACAAGCCCGGCCCCGTGAAGGCCGAGGCGGAGCGCATGCCGACGCGCACGACGGCTGGCACGAAGGCGACGAAGTCCGCGACCCAGCCCGCGTCGCCGACGGCGTCGCAGCGCTCCGCGAAGGCGGCTTCCGCGAGGAAGAAGGCCATGAAGCCCGACACGAACTCCTCGGCGACGCGCACCACGCGTTCACGCCGGACCTCGCCGGGGTCGGGCACGGACACGTCGACCGGCGAGGCGTGACCTCGCCTCGCCGTCGAGCCTTCGGTCTCGGCCGTGTCCTGACGTAGGCTGGAACCGTGCCGCCTCTCGCCTACTACATCGTCAGGGTCATCGACTGGGCCGGGACGCTCGTCGGCCTCGTCGCGTTCATCCACGCCGTGATGCAGCGGTCGGACGCGTTCACCGCGGCCGACCGGCTGACCAAACCCGCGTGGCTGGGCATCACGGGAGGCGCGACGGTGGCCATGGGGCTGTTCCAGTTCTACGGCGCCGGCATGATCTTCTGGCTCGCCGCGCTCGTCGCCAGCCTGGTCTACGTCGTGGACGTCAGACCCAAGTTGATCGAGGTCCAGCGGGGCGGTTCCAGTTGGTGAGAACGCGCTCACCCCGCGGAAATAGGCTCGTGGTGTGAGTAGCTGGACGATCGCCGGGACGCTCACGCCCGTCCCGGCTTCCGAACATCCCGAACTGCTGGCCGAACCGGTCGCCGCGGCCCTGCCGTCGCTGAGCGAGCCCGTCGGGCTCGTCGAGATCGATCCCGACCTCGCCGACACGGCGGCGTTCTGTGAGACGTACTCGTCGCCGCTGTCCGCGTCGGCCAACTGCGTCGTGGTCTCGGGCAAACGCGCGGGCGAGGTCCGCTACGCCGCGGCGCTCGTGTTGGCCACCACGAGAGCGGACGTGAACGGCGTGATCCGCCGCAGGCTCGACGTGCGCAAGGCGTCGTTCGCTCCCATGGACGAGGCCGTCGAGCTCACGGGCATGGAGTACGGGGGGATCACGCCGGTGGGGCTGCCCTCCGACTGGCCGATCCTGATCGACCGGGCCGTGGCGGACGCGCCGGAACTGGTTGTGGGCAGCGGTATCCGGGGTAGCAAGTTGTTGGTCACCGGTGCCGCGCTGGCGGCGCTGCCCGGCGCCGAGGTGATCGACGGACTCGCCAGGTGAGCGAGCGACACAGCGACACCACGCGAAGGGGAGGCGCCATGGGTACGGTCACGGCCACGGCCGAACGAAGCATCGACGCACCGGCGGAGACGGTGAGCGAGCGGCTCGCCGACTACCGGTCGGTGCGTCCCCGCATCCTGACCGACGCGTACCGCGACTACGAGGTGGTCGACGGCGGCACGGGTGCGGGCACGGTCGTGCGGTACAAGCTCCAGGCGACGAAGAAGCGGGTCCGCGACGTGCGCGCGACGGTGAGCGAACCGCGACCGGGCACGCTCGTGGAGACCGACGAGAACTCCAGCATGGTCACGACGTGGTCGGTGCGGCCCGACGGCGACCGCAGTGTGGTCCGGGTCGAGACCACCTGGCACGGCGCGGGCGGTATCGGCGGTTTCTTCGAGAAGACATTCGCTCCCGCAGGGTTGCGACGGATCCACGACGGCGTGCTCGCGAAGCTCGCCGAGGAAGTACGAGGTCAGTGATGGCAGCGACGGAAGTACGGCTCGCGTCCCGTCCGGACGGTGTGCCGACGCTCGACAACTTCGAGGTCGCGGGGGTCGACGTGCCGAAGCCGGGCGAGGGGCAGATCCTCGTCCGCAACACGTGGATGTCGGTCGACCCGTACATGCGGGGCCGGATGGACGCGGGCAAGTCCTACGTCGCGCCCTTCGAGGTCGGCAAGGCGATGGACGGCGGGGCGATCGGTGAGGTCGTCGAGTCGAACGCCGACGGGTTCGCGGTGGGTGACGTCGTGTTGCACGGTCTCGGCTGGCGGACCCACGCGGTGCTGGACCCCGCCCGGGTGCGGCGGATCGACCCCGAGGCCGCGCCCGTGCAGGCGCACCTGAGCGTGCTCGGCATGCCCGGGCTCACCGCGTACGCGGGGTTGTTCGACGTGGCACACATGCGCGAGGGCGACACGGTGTTCGTCTCCGGCGCGGCCGGTGCCGTCGGCTCGCTCGTCGGGCAGCTCGCGAAGCTCCGGGGTGCGGGCCGGGTCGTCGGGAGCGCCGGGTCGGCCGAGAAGGTGCGGTGGCTGCGTGAGGAACTGGGCTTCGACGCCGCCTTCAACTACAAGGACGGCCCCGTGCGGGAGCAGCTGCGCGAAGCCGCTCCCGACGGCGTGGACGTGTACTTCGACAACGTCGGCGGCGAGCACCTCGAAGCCGCGATCAGCGCGCTCAACGTGCACGGCCGGATCGCCGTGTGCGGCATGATCTCGCAGTACAACGCCACCGAACCCACGCCAGCGCCCCGCAACCTCGCGCAGATCATCGGCAAGCGGTTCACGATGCGCGGTTTCCTCGTCGGCGACCACGAGCACCTTCGTCCCCAGTTCGTCGACGAGGTCGCTCCGCTGGTGAAGGACGGCCGCATCGTCTACAGCGAGACGGTGGTCGACGGCATCGAGTCGGCTCCGCAGGCCTTCCTGGACCTGCTCTCCGGTGGCAACACCGGCAAGATGCTGGTCCGGCTCTGACCGCGCGGGCGGTTGCCTCACGCCTCCGGATACCGGGTGAGGTAACCGCCCATCGCGCGGAAGTAGTCCGTGGCGGCGTGTTCGACGCCGTCGTCGGTGCGGAGCCGTTCGATCGCCAGGCCGGGGTTGCGGCCGTGGCGAGCGTCGGCCCCGGCGACGATCACGACGCCGTCGCCCTCGCGGATGAAGACCCGGCCCGGTGTTCCGCCGTAGGTCTTCTCGGTGACGAACGCGCGCGTGATGCGCAGCCGTTCACCCCGGTAGTACGTGAAGGCGTTCGGGTACGGGTCGGACTGGGCGCGGACGAGTCGCTCGATGTCCTCCGCGGGCCAGCTCCAGTCGATGCGGCTCTCCTCGATGGACCGCTTGTGGAAGAACGTCGCCTTCGTCCGGTCCTGCGGTACCGGCTGGAGGCGTCCCGAGTCGATGAGGTCGAGCGACTCGGCGACGAGGGGTTCGATCAGGTCCACCGTCCTGTGGAAGAGGTCGGTGGCCGTGTCGGTGGGGCCGACCTCGACGGCCTTCTGCGCGACGATGGGGCCCGCGTCGAGCTCGTCGTCCATCATGTGCGCGGTGACGCCGACTTCCTTCTCGCCGTTGAGGAGCGCCCAGATCAGCGGCGAGAACCCGGCGTAGGCGGGCAGCAGGGAGTCGTGCACGTTGAGCGTGCCGTGCTTCGGCAGCGTGAAGATCTCCGGCGGAATCCACGTGCGCCAGTTGTTGGCGACGACGAGGTCGGGCGCGAGGTCGGCCAACCGGGCGGTGAGGTCGTCGTCGGGGCGTTGCCGTAGTTCGACGGGAATGTCGTGGTCGTGGGCGAGGTCGGCGACGGAGTCGGCCCAGATGCGTTCGTAGGCGTGGTCGGACGGCGGGTGCGTCACGACCAGCACCACGTCGTGTTCGGAGTCCACCAGTGCGCGCAGGGTTCGGTGTCCCCACGTCTGGTATCCGAACATCGTGATCCGCATCGGGCCTCCCACTCTTCGACGGCGAAACAGCGGCTAGTTAAGCAAGGCTCACCTAAGTGTGCAACCCCTCGCGGCGTGGTGGGAATCATCCACGAATGGGCTAACTAAGGCCCTGCTAACTTAGGTTAGGGTTCCCTATGTTCGATTCGCTGACCGAGGGGACGTGCATGTCGGAGGTGCCGCGAGGCGAGCGAGAGGTCCTCGACCTTCTGGGGATCGGCTTCGGCCCCGCCAACCTGGCGCTCGCGATCGCCGTGTCCGAACACAACTCCGCCGTGGACGAGCGGGAACGGGTGCGCGCGGCGTTCCTGGAACGCCAGGAGGCCTTCGGCTGGCACCGGGGGATGCTCATCGACGACGCCACCATGCAGGTGTCGTTCCTCAAGGACCTGGTGACGATGCGCAATCCCGCCAGCGACTTCAGCTTCCTGTCCTATTTGCACGAACAGGGTCGGCTCGTCGACTTCGTCAACCACAAGACGCTGTTCCCGCTGCGGGTGGAGTTCCACGACTACTTCCGCTGGGCCGCCGCCCGCGTGGACGACCTCGTGTCGTACGGCGTCGAGGTCGTGGCCGTGCGCCCCGTCGTCGAGGAGGGCGAACTCGTCCGGTTCGACGTGTCCACTCGCGACGGCACGGTGCGTTCGGCGCGCAACCTCGTCGTGGCGACCGGTCTGGTGCCGTCGCTGCCGGACGGACTGACCACGTCCGAGCACGTGTGGCACAGCAGCGGCCTGCTGCACAACGTGGACGGTGTCGAAGAGGCGTCGCGGTTCGTCGTGATCGGCGCCGGTCAGAGCGCCGCCGAGGTGACGGCGATGCTGCACGAACGCTTCGCCGAGGCCGAGGTGTGCGCGGTGTTCTCGCGCTACGGCTACAGCCCGTCCGACGACAGCCCGTTCGCCAACCGGGTCTTCGATCCCGCCGCGGTGGACGAGTTCCACGCCGCGCCCCAAGAGGTTCGCGACCGGCTCCTCGCCTATCACGCCAACACGAACTACTCCGTGGTGGACCTCGAACTCATCGAGGACCTGTACCGCAGGCACTACCGCGAGACGGTGCTCGGGCGGCAGCGGTTGCGCGTCCTCAACACGTCGCGGGTCGCCGAGGTGGTGGAGACCGGCGACGGCGCGCGCGTCACGGTGGAGTCGCTCACCACGGGAGAGCGCACGGTGCTCGACGCCGACGTCGTGGTCTGCGCCACCGGCTACCGGCCCGGCGACGTGACGGCGTTGTTCGGGGACGCGGCGGCGGTGTTCCGGCGCGACGACGAAGGCCGGCCACTCGTCGCGCGCGACTACCGGATGCTCACCGACCTGGAAGGCGACGCCGCCGTGTACGTGCAGGGCGGCGCCACCGAGCACAGCCACGGCATCACCTCGTCGCTGCTGTCGAACAACGCGGTGCGCTCGCAGGAGATCCTCGACTCGGTGCTGCGCCGCGCGGCGACGTCCGGCACGCGCGCCGCCGAGACGTGTGCGACGCGGGTGGACCAGGTGGTCGGCGTGGCGGCTGCCGCCGGGGCCGGATGAGGGGGCCCGGCGGACCCGCGCCGAGGCCGAGCGACGTGGAGGGAGAGCGATGACGAACCCGTTCGACGACACCGAGGGCCGCTTCTTCGTGCTCGTCAACGACGAGGACCAGCACTCGCTGTGGCCGTCGTTCGTCGACGTGCCCGCAGGCTGGCGGATCGTCTTCGGTGAGGAGAGCAGGCAAGCCTGCCTCGACTACGTGGAAACCCACTGGAAGGACCTGCGCCCCGCCAGCCTCCGGTAACACCGTGTCCGCGAGTTGCGCACGCGTGTCCGCGCTTCCCGTACGCGTGTCCGCGAGCTGTGCACACGTGTCCGCACCTGCCGTACGGGGAGGTCGCGCCGCGGTGTCCGCCCGCCGCCAGCGCCCGTCACGCCGCCGCTCGACGTTCCGCGTGCACCGCGGCCTCCTCGACGAGCCGGGAGACGGTGCGGGGTGCGGCGAGTGACACGAGATGTCCCGCCTTCGGCACCACCACCAGTCGCCCCTCCGGGCAGGCGGCGAGGAACCGCTGCTCGTCGACCCGGAAGTGGTCCCGACTCCCGTTGACCAACAACACCGGGCCGGGACAGCGTGCCAGCTCGGAGAGGGGATCGAACCGGCAGAGCTCGTCGAGTGCGTCGGACACCGCCTCCGTGGCGAAGCCCCGTTCGGCGATCACCGACGCCGCCGACCTGCCCACGGCCGCGGTGAACAGCAGGCGGTTGAGCCGCTCGCCGCCGTCGGGGAGAGCGCCGAACAGGCTGCCGGCCAGGCGCAACGGCGTCGTGCGTGACGGACTGGGGATCGCGGTGCAGCCCAGCGCGACCAGTCCCGCGACCCGTTCGCCCAACCGCGCGGCCGCCGCCATCCCCACGTATCCGCCGAGCGACAGGCCCGCGACGAGGGCTCGGCCACCGAGGTCGTCGATCCGTTCGGCCACGGTGTCGACCGCGCTCACCAGCGTGAACCGTCGCCCGCGTCGGAGTCCGTGTCCGGGCAGGTCGGGCGCGGACACCGGACGATGTCGGCCGACCTCGTGCAGTTGTGGACGCCACATCGTGCTGCTGACGCGAAGGCCGTGCAGGAACACCACGGGCAACGGCGTGTCGACCATGACACCTCCCTTCAGTGCAACGCAACGTTGCGTTGTGTTGTCACCGTACCGGTCCCGCGGTGTGCTGTGGACAGTGCGTACGCTCGGCGCGTGGACGACAGGCTCCCGGGGAGTCGGCGCGCCGGTCGCGGCCCCCGCCAGGCGCAGAAGATCTACCGCGTGACGCTCGACCTGCTGGCCGAATGCGGGTACGACGACCTGACCGTCGAAGGTGTGGCCGCCCGGGCGGGAGTGAACAAGACGACGATCTACCGCTGGTGGAGCGACAAGGACGCGTTGCTGGGCGCCGCGCTGGTCCAGTCCGACCTGCTGCGTCTCACGGTGCCGGACACCGGCAGCCTGCGAGGCGACCTACGCGGGCTCGTGCGCGAGCTCGTGGAGTTGATGACCGGTGAGGCCACGTCCCGGGTCGTCGTGGCGGCCCTGGGCGCGGTCGCGGGACGCCCGCGTCTGGAGTGGTTGGCGCGCGAGTTCGTCGCCGATCGGCTGTCCGGCGAGCGGGCCGTGTTCGATCGTGCGGTCGCGCGCGGGGAGCTGCGCGCGGCGGTGGAGCCGGCGGTGATCGTGGATCTGCTCGCCGGTGCGGTGTGGTCGCGCGTGATGTTGCGGCAGGCGCCGGTGTCGGAGGAGTTCGCCGAGCAGGTCGTGGACGTGGTGTTGGGCGGCTGTCTGTCGTGAGCCGTCCCGGGGTACTCCGTACGGGAACTGCGGACACGCGTGCGCAACTCGCGGACACGCGTACGGGAAGGGCGGACACGTGTGCGTAGGCTGCGGACACGGTCACGTAGTCTGGACCGCTCATCGGCGGTTCGGTTAGCCTTACCTTATGTCACTGGCCGCGCCCGCCTCACCCGATTCGGGGACCGAACCGGGTGGTCAGGCCATCGCCGCTCGTCGCTGGGCGCAACTGCTGCGGGCGGGCGGACTGGTGGTCGCCACGGTCGCCCTCGTGCTGATCGCGTTGCTGAGCATCTGGCTGGGTTCGCGCGACATCCCGTTCACCGACACCTGGGACGTGCTGCTGCACCCGGAGGCCTGGGCGGGCTCCGACACGGCGGTGATCATCCACGACTACCGGATTCCACGCACGCTGCTCGGAATCGTGGCCGGTCTGGCGCTGGGGCTCTCCGGTGCGTTGATGCAGGCGCTGACGCGCAACCCGCTCGCGGAACCGGGCCTGCTCGGGGTCAACACGGGCGCGTCGACGGGCATGGTCCTGGCGATCGCCTTCCTCGGGGTCACCTCGGTACTCGGCTACGTGTGGTTCGCCCTCGTGGGCGCCGCGCTCGCCTCGCTCGTGGTGTACGTGCTCGGCGCGACGGGCCGGGGCGCAGCGAGCCCGGAGCGGCTGGTGCTGGCCGGTGCGGCGATCACCGCCGTGCTCTACGCGTTCAACACGGCCGTGCTTCTGTCGAACCCCGAGGCGTACGACGAGTACCGCTTCTGGATGGTCGGGTCGCTGGCCGGGCGCTACTACGACGTGCTGCTGCCGGTGCTGCCGTTCGTGGTGGTGGGCGCGGTCGTCGCGCTGTTGCTGATGCGGCCTCTCAACGCGCTGTCCATGGGGGACGACGTCGGCCGGGCCCTCGGAGCCCGGCCCGGTCTCACCCGGGCGGCCGGAGCCGTTGCGGTGACGCTGCTGTGTGGTGCGGCCACGGCCGCCATCGGGCCGATCGCGTTCGTGGGTCTCGCGGTGCCGCACGCCGCGCGTCTGCTGGTGGGGCCGGACCAGCGTTGGGTGCTGCCGTACTCGCTGGTGCTCGCGCCGCTGCTGCTCGTGGGATCCGACGTGGTGGGCCGCGTGATCGCTCCGCCCAGCGAGGTGCAGGTCGGCATCGTGACGGCGGTGATCGGGGTGCCCGTGTTCTGCCTGTTGTGCCGACGACGGAGGCTGTCGAGCCTGTGAGCGACGAGACCCCTACCTCCACGCCGACCGCGTCCGTCGCGGTCCGTCCCGTCACCGGTCGGGTGCTGCGCACGCGCGGTGAGGGTGTCGCGTTGCGCCTGTCCACGCGGACGCTGGTCGTCGGTGTGTCGCTGGCGCTGGCCCTTCTCGCCACGGCGACGATCACGCTGACCACGGGCGAGTTCGAGGTGTCGTTGTCGGAGGTCCTCGCCGTGCTCGTGGGGCAGGGCGACGGCGCCGCCGACTTCATCGTGGGCACCCTGCGGCTTCCTCGGCTGCTCACGGCCGTCTTCGTGGGAGCGGGTCTCGCCGTGAGCGGGGCGATCCTGCAGAGCCTGCTGCGCAACCCGCTCGGCAGTCCGGACTTCGTGGGCTTCACCAACGGCGCGTCGACCGGCGCCCTTGTGATGATCATCGTCGTCGGCGGCACGATGACGCAGGTCGCGGTCGGTGCGCTGGTCGGCGGGCTGGTCACGGCGCTGCTGGTCTACGTGCTGTCGTACCGGCGGGGCGTGCAGGGCTACCGGTTCGTGCTCATCGGCGTGGGTATCAATGCCCTCGCGTTGTCGGTGAACTCCTACCTGATCACCCGCGCGGACATCTACGACGCCGTGAGCGCGCAGGCGTGGCTGGTCGGCAGCGTCAACAGCCGCAGCTGGGACCACGTCGCCGTGTCGGGGCTGGCGCTCGCCGTGTTGCTTCCTCTGGCGCTGAGCCAGGTTCGCGCGTTGTCGATGCTGGAACTCGGGGACCAGTCCGCGACGGCGCTCGGTGTGGGTGTCCAGCGCAGCCGGGCGATCCTCATCGCGTCGAGCGTGCTGCTGGCCGGGTTCGCCACGGCGGCGGCCGGGCCGATCTGGTTCGTCGCGCTCGCCGCACCGCAACTGGCGCGGCGGCTCACGCGCGGCGCCGCGCCGGGGCTGGTCACGTCGGCGCTCATGGGCGCGTTGCTGCTGGCCGTCAGCGACCTGGCGATGGACCGGCTGTTCCCCGCCCAGCAGTTGCCCGTCGGTACCGCCACGGGCTGTGTGGGCGGGCTGTACCTGATGTGGTTGTTGGCGTCCGAGTGGCGCGGAAAGGGCAGGTACGCGTGAGCGAATCGACACCGACGCGCAGTGGGGCGGGCAGCAGGCTGCGCGCCGAGAACCTCACCCTCGCCTACGACGACGCCGTGGTGGCGAGGGACCTCGGGGTCTCGGTGCCGGACGGGTCGTTCACCGTGATCGTCGGACCGAACGCGTGCGGGAAGTCGACGCTGCTGAAGGCGCTGGCCCGGATGCTTAAACCGGACGCGGGGGCGGTGTACCTCGACGGGAAGGCCATCAGCGGTTACCGCTCGCGGGAGGTGGCGCGGAGGCTCGGGCTGCTGCCGCAGAGCTCCATCGCGCCGAGCGGTATCACGGTCGGCGATCTCGTGGCGCGGGGCCGCTACCCGCACCAGCGGCTGCTGCGGCAGTGGTCGTCGCAGGACGAGGCCGTGGTGGTCGAGTCGATGCGGCGGACGGGCGTGGCCGAGCTGGCGAATCGCCTGGTCGACGAGCTGTCGGGTGGTCAGCGGCAGCGGGTGTGGCTCGCGATGGTGCTGGCGCAGCAGACGCCGATCCTGCTGCTCGACGAGCCGACGACGTTCCTCGACATCGCCCACCAGATCGAGGTCCTGGACCTCTGTGCCGACCTGAACGCCGACTCGGGGCACACGCTGGTGGCGGTGCTGCACGACCTCAACCAGGCCTGCCGCTACGCCACCAACCTCATCGTGCTCGCCCCGGGCGGGCGGATCGCCGCGCAGGGCGACCCGTCCGAGATCGTCACCGCCGAGCTGATCGCCGACGTGTTCGGACTGCCGTGCCGCGTCATCGACGACCCGGAGACGGGCACGCCGATGATCGTGCCCGCCGCCCGTCGCCGGTCGCGCTCAGAAGACGACGGTCCGGTTGCCGTGCACGAGCACGCGGCTCTCTAGGTGCCAGCGCAGGCCGCGTGCGAGCGTGACCTTCTCGATGTCGCGGCCCTTGCGCACCATGTCGGCCACGGTGTCGCGGTGGTCGACCCGGATGACGTCCTGCTCGATGATCGGCCCCGCGTCGAGGTCCGCCGTCACGTAGTGGCAGGTCGCGCCCACCAGCTTGACGCCGCGCGCGTAGGCCTGGTGGTAGGGGCGGGCGCCGATGAACGACGGCAGGAAGCTGTGGTGGATGTTGATCGCCCGGCCGCTCCACGCCTCGCACAGCTCGGGCGGCAGGATGCGCATGAACCGCGCGAGCACCACCGCGTGCGGATCGTGCTCGTCGACGAGCTTCGCGATCTCCGCGAACGCCGCGGCGTTGTCGCCGTCGAACGGCACGTGGTGGAACGGGATGCCGTGGGCCCGGGTGATGTCGGCGAGCGTCTCGTGATTGCCGATCACGGCCCGCACGTCGGCGTCGAGTTCGCCGGAGGCCACGCGACCCAGCAGGTCGTACAGGCAGTGGCCGTCCTTCGACACCAGGATCACCACGCGGCGGCGTTCGCCGGTGTCGTCGACCCGCCAGTCGGTCTCCGATCCGAGTGAGCGGGCCACGCCGTCGAACCGGGCGCGGAGCTCGTCGACGTCGAAGGGAACCGAGTCGGCCCGCACCGCCTGGCGTGTGAAGAACCAGCCCGTGTCCGGGTCGGTGTGGTAGGCGGCCTCGACGATCCACCCTCCGATCTCGGCGAGGAAGGAGGAGATCCGGGACACGATCCCTCTGCGGTCCGGGCAGCCGAAGGTGATGACGTACTGGCGTTCCTGCACGGCCACGGATTATCCGCTGGTCATGGTGGCGGTGCGCCCGGTGGGCGGTCCTTTCGTGACGTGGGAGACGTCACGGTGAGCGGTCACGATCGCCCGGCCGGGCCGGGGACACCGTGTGCCAGGGCACGGTGAGCTCGCCGAGTCGCCAACGGCGGGGCCTGCCGAGCACCGGCCAGCCCTGGGCGGCGAGCGCGCGCACGGCCTCGGTCCAGCGAGCTCGGGGGCCGAACGCGCCGTACGGGGCCGCCGCGGCCCAGCAGGCGTCCAGGCCGGACAGCAGGGCGTGCACCGGCTCGCCCGCGACGTTGTGGTGGATGAGCGCTTTGGGCAGCCGCTCGGCCAACGTGGACGGCCGTTCGAGGCTCGCGGTGCGGCAGGAGAACGTGAGGGTGCGGGGGCCGTCGTGCGTCACCGTGACCCACGTGCACAACCGGCCGATCTCGTCGCACGTGCCCTCCACGAGCACGCCGCCGGGGGCGATGCCGGCCAGCATGGCGTCCCACGACGGCACCACGTCGGCCTCCGAGTACTGCCGGAGCACGTTGAAGGCCCGCACGACGACGGGCCGGGTGCCGGCGAGTTCGAAGCCGCCCCGCCGGAAGTCCAGCCGCGGGGGAGTGGCGACGAGCCTGCCCGCGGCCACGCGTTCGGGGTCGAGTTCGAGCCCCAGCACGCGGACGTCGGCGCGCACGGTCGACAGGCGCTGCGCGAGTTCCACCGTGGTGACGGGTGAGGCGCCGTAGCCGAGATCGACCACGAGCGGGTCGGCCGCCCGCAGCAGCGCGCCGCGGACCAGCGGGTCCCATGTCATCCAGCGGTCGATCCTGCGGAGCCGGTTGGGATTGGTCGTACCTCTCGTCGGTGTGCCGACGGGTTTCAGCGCGCGAGCCATTGCTCCGTGGCGCGGGCCTCGGACTCCAGCAGTTGCGTGACCTGGTCGACCACGAATCTCTCGATCTTGCCGCCGACCAGGGGCACCGGCACCGACACCTCGCCGCGCGTGGTCTGGACGGAGCCGGTGCCGCCGGGCGCGAGCTCGACGTCGGCGGTGATCCGGCCGGGGATGTCGGCCACCTCGACGGTGATGGTCCCGGTGGCACGATCACTATCGCCCTCGCGGGTCCAGACATGCCGGCGTTGCACGCTCAGATCACCCGATCGCAGGGTGCGGATGAGGGACGGCAGCTTGTCCGCCGGGATGCCCTGCACGAGCGTGTACCGGGCACCGTGTTCGGTCACCTCGTGGTCGCGTAGCTCCGACCTCTCGCCGCCGACCTGCCTCAGACGGGCACGCAGCGCCTCCGCGTCGGTCTGGGCTGCGTAGGCGTCGGCGACGCTGTGCGCGAACGTCGCCCGGTGCTCGATACGGGTCGCCATGGCGGGGACAGTACCGTCTGAGGACGTGAGCAGTGTCGAAACGGTCGGCCCGAGCAACCTGTCCGAGCACACCACCCTGAGGCTCGGTGGGCCCGCGCGGCGTGTCGTCGTGGCCGAGACCACCGACGACCTCGTGGCCCACGTGCGCAAGCTCGACGAGGCGGGTGAGCCCGTCCTGCTGGTGGGCGGTGGCTCCAACCTCGTCGTGGGCGACGCCGGGTTCGACGGCACCGTCGTGCGCATCGCCGCCACCGGGTGGAGCGACGACTTCCGCACGGTCGCGGCGGGGCAGGACTGGGACGCCTACGTGGGCGCCACGGTGGAGGCCGGTCTCGGCGGCCTGGAATGCCTCTCCGGCATCCCCGGCTGCGCGGGGGCCACGCCGATCCAGAACGTCGGCGCGTACGGCTGCGAGACCAGCCAGGTGCTGGAGTCGCTGGAGTTGTACGACCGCCGTGCCCGGCAGGTACGGACCGTCGCCGCCGAGGAACTCGGGTTCGCCTACCGCACCAGCGTGCTCAAGGGCACGGACTCGGGTGTGGTGCTGTCGGTGCGCTTCCGCCTGTCGGAGGACGGACTCTCCGCGCCCGTCCGCTACGCCGAGCTCGCGCGCACGCTCGGTGTGGAGATCGGGGCCAGGGTTCCCGCGAAGGAGGTCCGCGAGGCGGTGCTCGCGCTGCGGCGCGGCAAGGGCATGGTGCTCGACCCGCACGACCACGACACGTGGAGCGCGGGCTCGTTCTTCACCAACCCCATCGTGGCCGAGGACGACGTCGCCGACGTGCTCGCCCGGATCGGCGACGTGGTGGGGACCGAGGCCGCGGTGCCCCGCTACCCGGCCGACGGCGGCATCAAGCTGTCCGCCGCCTGGCTCATCGAACGCGCCGGGTTCGCGAAGGGCCACGCCGGGCCGGGCGGTCGCGTGTCGCTCTCGACGAAGCACACGCTCGCGCTCACCAACAGGGGTGGGGCCACGACCGCCGACCTGCTGGCGCTCGCGCGCGAGGTGCGCGACGGCGTCCACGAGCGGTTCGGTGTCGAGCTGCGGCCCGAACCCCTGCTGGTGAACTGCGAGCTCTGACCGACCACCCGGTTCCGGCGGTTCCGCCGCTTCACTGCCGGTGCGCGCGGCTGCCGTTGTACTGCGCCCGCGGCTTCACGACGATCTGGTCGAGGTTCACGTGCGGCGGGCGGGTCGCGGCGAACGCGATGACCTCGGCGACGTCCTGCGCCGTCAACGGCGTCAGGCCCTCGTAGACCTTGGCCGCACGCTCGCTGTCGCCGTCGAACCGCACGAGGGAGAACTCCGTCTCCACCATCCCCGGGATGATCTCGGTGACCCGCAACGGGTCACCGAGGTGCTCCGAGCGCAGGGTCCGGTGCAGGGCCGACTGGGCGTGTTTGGCCGACGTGTAGCCCGCGCCGCCGTCGTAGACCTCGTGACCCGCGATGGACGTCACGGTGATGACGTGGCCGTCGCCGGACGCGAGCAGCGTCGGCAGCAACGCCTTGGTCACCCGCATGGTGCCCAGCACATTGGTCTCCCACATCCACCGCCAGTGCTCCTCGTCGGCGTCCTCCACGCGTTCGAGGCCCTTCGCGCCACCCGCGTTGTTCACCAGCACGTGGCACTCCGTCACCTGGTCCGCGAACGCGGCAACGGAGTCGGCGTCGGTGACGTCGAGGGGGAGTGCGGTGCCCGACAGCTCCTCGGCGAGCGGACGCAGCCGTTCGAGGCGGCGGGCGCCGAGGACGACGTGGAAGCCGGCGGCGGCGAGGGCACGCGCGGCGGCCTCGCCGATCCCGGCACTGGCTCCTGTGATGACTGCCGTTCGGGTGTTCATGACCACCGATGCTGCCAGGTAGTGTGGTCGTGCTCAGCGGGGGTTCACGGTGTGGGCAGCGTGCTGCGAAGGGATCTGACAGGGCGGATGAGGTCGGAAGTCGTCGGTGCGTCAGGGGTCCGGATCGGAGTGCGTGTCGGCGGCCAACGCCGGGCGCCCGCGATCGTGTTCGTCCACGGCTGGGCGCAGTCGGCCCGCGTCTGGGACACGCAGTTCGCCGACCCGGAGCTCTCCCGGTTCCACCTGCTCGCCCCCGACCTGCGAGGCCACGGCAGTTCCGAGGTTCCCGAGGGCGGATACGACGACCCGGCCGCGTGGGCGGACGACCTCGCGGCGGTGCTCGACCTGGCCGGTGGCGACGCGGTGGTGGTGGGCTGGTCCTACGGCGGTCTGGTCATCGCCGACTACCTGCGCACCCACGGCACGCGCGGGCTGGCGGGCCTCGTCTTCGTCGGCGCGATCACCGAGATCGGCAAGGGCCGTCCCGGTGGACGGGTGGGCCCGGCGATGGCGGGTGCGCTGCCCGCCGCGCTGTCCGACGACGTCGACGTCGCTCTCCCCGCACTGACGGCGCTGGGTGAGGGCATGGCCGCGCAGCCCGTGCCCGGCGAGGTCGAGCAGGCGTTGCTCGGCACGAGCCTGGCCGTGCCGCCGCGCGTCCGTCGGGCGCTGTTCCGGCGGGACATCGGCAGCGCGGACGCCCTCTCCGCCGTCGACGTCCCGGCGCTGGTGCTGCACGGCACCGACGACGCCGTCGTGGACGTCACCGCCGGCGAGTACACCGCCGGGAAGATTGAGGGGGCGTCGACGCGTTGGTGGTCAGGGGTGGGCCATCTTCCGTTCGTCGAGTCCGCGCGCGAGTTCGACACCACACTGCGGGGGTTCGCCGAACAGGCCTTCGACGACGCTGAAGGCAATCTCGGCCGAGCAGAAAGGTGAATCGGTGACGATCTCCCGGCACCGGGCGGCTTCGCGGCCGCGCCGGATCGCGGTGCTGTCCGTGCACACGTCGCCGCTGGAGCAACCCGGCACGAAGGACGCGGGCGGCATGAACGTCTACATCTCCCAGACGGCGGTGGAGATGGCGCGTCGCGGAACGAGTGTCGAGGTGTTCACGCGCGCGACGTCGTCCGACCAGCCACCGGTGGTGGAGCTCGCGCCCGGTGTGCTCGTGCGACACGTCCCCGCCGGACCGTTCGAGCCGCTGACTCGGGGCGAACTGCCGTCGCAGCTCTGCGCGTTCACGTCGGGGGTGCTGCGTACCGAGGCGTTCCAGGAGCCGGGCTACTACGACCTCATCCACTCGCACTACTGGCTGTCCGGCCAGGTCGGCTGGCTGGCGCGGGAACGCTGGGGTGTTCCCCTGGTCCACACGGCCCACACGCTGGCGAAGGTGAAGAACGCCGCGCTGGCGCACGGCGACACCCCCGAGCCGCGCACCCGGGTCATCGGCGAGGAGCAGGTGGTGGCCGAGGCCGACCGCCTCGTGGTGAACACCGAGGTCGAGGCCGAGCAGCTGGTGAGGCTCTACGGTGCCGATCCCGACGCCGTGCGGACCGTCTCGCCGGGGGTCGACCTGGACCGGTTCCGGCCCGGCGGCGTCGAGGGGGCCCGGGCCGCGCTGGGCCTGTCGCCCGAGGCGGTCGTCCTCGCGTTCGCGGGGCGCATCCAGCCGCTGAAGGCGCCGGACGTGCTGCTGAAGGCCGCGGCGACGCTCGTGCGCCGCGATCCGGAGCTGCGTCGTCGGCTGGTCGTGCTCGTCGCGGGCGGAGCCTCGGGAACGGGCCTGGACCAACCGGCGTCGCTGCGTCGGCTCGCGGGCGAGCTGGGCATCGCCGATCTCGTGCGCTTCCTGCCGCCGCAGGGCGGTCAGGACCTCGTCAACGTCTACCGCGCGGCGGACGTCGTCGCGGTGCCCAGCCACAACGAGTCGTTCGGGCTGGTCGCCCTCGAAGCGCAGGCGTGTGGCACGCCGGTGGTGGCCGCGCGGGTCGGCGGCCTGCCCGTCGCCGTCGCCGACGGTGAGTCCGGGGTGCTGGTGCCGTCCCACGCGCCCGACGACTGGGCCGATGCGCTCGCGCGGGTCGCGTTGCGTCCGGCGGTGCGGGCGGCCTTGGCTCGCGGAGCCTCCCGCCATGCGGCCCGGTTCTCGTGGCAGCGCACCACGGAGGCGCTGCTGGACACGTACGCGGAAGCCACGAGGGCCTTCCACGGCACGGCACTGGAGGTGGCGGTGTGAGCACCGGCTCCGAACACTCGCGGGTGGACGAACTGATCCGGTCGACGGTCGACGCGGCGGGTCTGGACTACCACCGCCGCCGCGCGGGTGTGTATTTCGTCACCCTGCCCGGCACCAAGAAGCTCCAGACCAACTGCTGGCTCATCGCGAGGGAACACTCGCTGGCCGTCGAGGCGTTCGTGTGCCGGCGGCCGGACGAGGCGCACGAGGACGTCTACCGGTTCCTGTTGCGCCGCAACGCGAAGCTTTACGGGGTGCACTACACCATCGACTCGGTCGGCGACATCTACCTCGTCGGCCGGTTCGGTCTGGACACCGTGACCGAGCCGGAGCTCGACAAGGTGCTGGGGCAGGTCCTCGAAGCGGCAGACGGCGATTTCAACACGCTGCTGGAGATCGGTTTCGCGACCTCGATCCGGCGGGAGTGGGACTGGCGGGTCTCCCGCGGTGAGTCGCTCGCGAACCTCAAGGCGTTCGAGCACCTGGTGCGGCCCGAGCAGGAGCACACTCCGGGGTCGCTGACGTCCGACTGAGCGCGTGCCGCTGTTGCCCGGAAGGTCACACCGGGAACCCGGCGGCGAGGAAGATCGTTGATCTGTTCGAGCGGACGTGGTGGACATCCGCGGTGTCGCGGGGCGGCTCGAGGGAGGGGGGAGTCGCGAACTCGAGCCGCCCCGCTGACGTTCCCGCCGCGTGGACCCGGTGGCGAGGGGGATGCCAACGGGGCCGGCGGGGCCGCAGCTCGGCAGGGGGGAGACGAGCTGCGCCTACGCCCGCGATCGGTCGGGGAGTGCGTGGTGACCGACCGAGCGGGTTGTAGTCAACTTGTCAGACTCGGGTCTGTAATCACAAGACTACGCAGTACCCCAATAGGGTGAAATTCGCCCCCTTGGTTAACGCGGCGCGATTTCCGTCCCGTCCTTGAGAAGTTGTTGGCAGCTTGCCCGTGAGAAGGGTGAAGATCAAGAGGCTTCAGCAGCACCCTGCGTAGAAATCGCAGGTCGACGTGCATGGCCGGAACACCCGTTCGGCGGCATGGCAGGCTGGAGGCATGGCCGAACTTGGAACCCTGGTGCTGCTGCGACACGGGCAGAGCACGTGGAATGCGGAGAACCTGTTCACAGGCTGGGTCGACGTCCCGCTGTCCGAGCAGGGGGAGACGGAAGCGCGACGCGGTGGTGAACTCCTCGTCGAGGCGAACCTGCTCCCGGACGTCGTCCACACGTCCCTGCTGCGGCGTGCGATCTCGACGGCGAACATCGCCCTCGACGCCGCCGACCGCCACTGGATCGACGTACGCCGGGACTGGCGGCTCAACGAGCGCCACTACGGCGCGCTCCAGGGCAAGGACAAGAAGCAGACGCTGGAGCAGTTCGGCGAGGAGCAGTTCATGCTGTGGCGGCGCTCGTACGACACCCCGCCGCCGCCCATCGAGGCCGACAGCGAGTACAGCCAGGAAGGCGACCCCCGCTACGCCGGACTCGGTGACGCGATGCCGCGGACGGAGTGCCTCAAGGACGTGGTGGCGCGGCTGCTGCCGTACTGGGAGTCGGCGATCGTCCCCGACCTCCGGGCGGGGCGCACGGTGCTGGTGGCCGCGCACGGCAACTCGCTGCGCGCGCTCGTGAAGCACCTCGACGGCATCTCCGACGACGACATCGCCGGGCTCAACATCCCGACGGGCATCCCGCTGCGCTACGACCTGCGCGACGTCGACGGCGACCTTCGGCCGACGAACCCGGGCGGCACCTACCTCGATCCCGAGGAGGCGAAGCGGGCCGCCGCGGCGGTCGCGAGCCAGGGCCGCTGAGTCCCCCGCCGCGCGGCCGGGAGGTGAGGCGCCGCGAAGCCCGTTCCCGGCCGCGGGGTGAACGATTGATGACGCCGTGGCGAACAGGTGCCGGGCGGATGTCGCGACCGTCACGAGAAGACGTCGAGTACTAGGCCTTCGGGGTGGTTTCGTGCCTACGATGCCCCCGTGACGGCGCCCGCTACGTTCGCGCTGGCCATCGCCGCGTCGGTGATCGGCCTCCTCGTCGGTATCGCCCTTGGCCGCTCCGGGTTCGCCCGCAGGAGATCGGGTGCCCGCGGTCCCACGGCCGCCGAGCTGCTCGATCGGTTCGTCCGGTCCTCCAACAACGGCGTGCTGATCCTCAACCGCTTCGGTGACCTCGTGCTGCACAACCGGCGCGCCGAGGCGCTCGGCCTCGTACGGGCCAACCAGGCCGACGTCAGGGCCCGCAAGGCCGCGGAGCAGGTGGCCGGGACCGAGGAACCGACCGAGATCGACCTGTCCCCGCTCGCGGCGCGCAGCCGGGGACCCGCGGCGGTGCTCGGCGAGGTGCGCCCGCTCGGCGACGGCTTCACCGTCGTGGAAGCCGTGGACCACTCCGAGGCGGTGCGCCTGGAGGCGACCCGGCGGGACTTCGTGGCCAACGTCAGCCACGAGTTGAAGACTCCCGTCGGGGCCATGGCCCTGCTCGCCGAAGCGGTGCTCGACGCGGCCGACGACCCCGAGGAAGTCCGGCGGTTCAGCGAGAAGATCCTCCGCGAGTCGACCCGGCTGGGCAGGCTCGTGACCGAGCTGATCGCGCTCTCGCGGCTGCAGGGCGCCGAGAAGCTGCCCGAGCTCACCGTGGTGGACGTGGACGCGGTGGTGGCCGAGGCGCTCAGCCGCACCCGGCTCGCCGCCGAATCGGCCGACATCGAGATCACCACCGACAGCGTGAGCGACCTGCGCATGGTGGGCGACCACACGCTGCTCGTCACGGCGCTGTCGAACCTGCTGGACAACGCCGTGGCCTACTCGACGGCGGGCAGTCCCGTCTCGATCAGCCGCACACTGGTCGACGGCGCCGTCGAGATCTCCGTCACCGACCGCGGCATCGGGATCGCCGAGGCCGACCAGAAACGCGTGTTCGAACGCTTCTACCGCGCGGACAAGGCCCGGTCCCGAGCCACCGGCGGCACGGGCCTCGGCCTGGCGATCGTGAAGCACGTCGCCGCCAACCACGGTGGCGACGTCCGGTTGTGGAGCAGCCCGGGCGTCGGGTCGACGTTCACGCTGCGCATTCCGGCCCACCTCACCGACGAGGCTCCCGGGAACGGGACGCCCCGGACTCACTCGGCCGACGACGTCCGACTCAGCACATCGGCAGAGCTCCGCACCCGCGACGAGCAGGCCGTGCCCGCCGTCGCGCAGGAGAGCCTTGGAACAGGAGGAACGTCGTGACCAGGGTGTTGATCGTCGAGGACGAGGAGTCGTTCGCCGACCCGCTGGCCTTCCTGCTGCGGAAGGAGGGGTTCACCGCGGCGGTCGCCACCGACGGCAAGCAGGCCCTGGAGGAGTTCGACCGCACCGGCGCCGACATCGTCCTGCTCGACCTCATGCTGCCCGGCATGAGCGGTACCGACGTGTGCAAGCAGCTGCGGCAGCGCTCCAGCGTCCCGGTGATCATGGTGACGGCGCGGGACAGCGAGATCGACAAGGTCGTGGGCTTGGAGCTGGGCGCCGACGACTACGTGACGAAGCCGTACTCGGCGCGCGAGCTCATCGCCCGCGTGCGGGCGGTGCTCCGGCGGGGCGGGGAGCCGGCGGGCGACGGCCAGCAGGCCGAGCCCGTGCTGAGCGCCGGCCCCGTGCGCATGGACGTCGAGCGGCACGTGGTGACGGTGGACGGCACCGAGGTGTCGCTGCCGCTCAAGGAGTTCGACCTGCTGGAGTACCTGCTGCGCAACGTCGGCCGCGTGCTCACGCGCAGCCAGCTCATCGACCGGGTGTGGGGAGTCGACTACGTGGGCGACACCAAGACCCTCGACGTCCATGTCAAGCGTCTGCGGTCGAAGATCGAGCCCGACCCCGGTTCGCCGCGGCATCTGGTCACCGTTCGTGGGTTGGGCTATAAATTCGAAGCCTGACAGGGCACGTTCGGCGCAGCGCGACGACCGCCGAACGGTTCCCGCCCTATGTCACAGCGGTATCACGCGGCCGGACGGTACCGTAGGGCTTTGTGCGCCTAGGGGTACTCGACGTCGGGTCGAACACGGTCCATCTGTTGGTGGTGGACGCGCATCGTGGTGCCCACCCGACGCCGATGCACTCCGAGAAGACGGTGTTGCGCCTGGTCGAGCGGATCGACGCGAGCGGCGAGTTGGACAAGAAGGCGGCGGACGAGCTGGTGCTCGCGGTCGCCGACGCGCGCGACGCGGCCGGGCGGCTCGGCTGTGAGGAGGTCATGTCGTTCGCGACGTCGGCGATCAGGGACGCGGTCAACGCCGCCGAGGTGTTGCAGCGGGTCGCCGACGAGACGGGCATCGAGCTCCGCGTGGTGTCGGGTGAGCAGGAAGCGGCGTTGACGTTCCTCGCCGTGCGGCGGTGGTTCGGGTGGTCGGCCGGAAGGCTTCTGGTGCTCGACGTCGGTGGCGGCTCGTTGGAGATCGCGATGGGGGTCGACGAGGACCCGGAACTGGCCGTGTCGCTGCCCCTCGGTGCCGGACGTATCACGCGCACGCGGTTCGCGAACGACCCGCCGACCCGCTCCGAGGTGATCTCCACCATGGCGTGGCTCGACGACCGGCTCGCGGACCTCGCCGACCAGGTCGGCAGTGTCGGTGTGCCCGACCGGGTGGTGGCCACCTCGAAGACGTTCCGGACGCTGGCCCGGTTGACGGGTGCGGCGCCGTCGTCGGCGGGACCCCGGGTGAGCCGCGTGCTCACCCACGCGGGACTTCGCCAGCTCATCGCGTTCATCTCGCGGATGTCGTCGGACGACCTGGCGCAGCTGGAGGGCGTGAGTCCCAGCCGGGCCCACCAACTCGTCGCGGGCGCACTCGTGGCGGAGAGCACGATGCGGGCGTTGTCCCTCGAATCCTTGGAAATCTGTCCGTGGGCTCTTCGGGAGGGTGTCATCCTGCAACGGTTGGACCACTCCGACGGCACACAACAGACTCTGCTGACCGGCCGGAGGCGGGACGCATGATGCCTGGCTTCACACTGGACGTATCGAACGGGCGACGGGCACGGTGGAAGGGATGACTCGAGAGAGCGACGGCGGGCGGCCGCAGAAGACGGTGGCCGAACTCCTCGCCGAGCATGGCGGGCAGGTCGGCGGCACTCCGCGTCGTCGGCGGCGTCGTGCTGCCGAGGACGACGCGTCCGGTCATCAGCCGGGCATCACCGACACGGCGCCGCAGGCGATCATCGACAGGGT
>NZ_CM001466.1:3238397-3353615 GCF_000231055.2 Saccharomonospora azurea NA-128
CAGCTGCCGGCCCGCACGCCGCAGAACTCGGGCGCCTATCCGGCGTCCGGCGGTGCCGAGCCCCCGGCTCGCCCGCCGCTGCCTCCGCGCGGTCAGAGCACGCGATCGGCCCAGCCGCCCGCGAACCCGTCTCCCACGCAGTCGAACCTGACTCCGAGCACGGCGCACAGCACCGGCTACGGCAAGCCGACGACCAACGGCTTCCGCCTGCCGCCGAAGCCGCAGCAGAGCAGCGGTCCGAACCCGGTGCCGCCCGCGGGCGCGGCGCCGAGTGGTTCCACCGGTCCCGGCGGCCCCACACCACCCGCTCCGGGGAAGCCGGCCGGACCGCAGGCACCGCAGGCACCTCAGGCTCCCCAGGCCCCGAAGACGCAGAACCCGCAGGCGCCCGACCCGGCGAGCCGGATGACGGCGACCCGCCGGGTGCCCGCACCGCCTCCTCCCGCGCCGCCGTCGGCGCCCGCGTCGCAGGACGGCCTGTTGGCGGCCCGGCTCGACGGCCTCGAAGCCGAGGAGCAGGAGCAGGCCGCCGCGCCCGCGCCTCCTCAGGGGCCGCCGCAGCGATCGGGCCGGTTCCCGATGCCGCCGCGCCGGCGCAGGCCGCCGCGGGGTGCCCCGGCGCCGGAGCCCGAGCCGCACACCGAGCAGCTGCCCGCCGTCTCCGCGGGATCGGTGGAGAGCGATGCGGAGAAGACCGCGCTGGCCGAGCCGGTGCGTGCCGACGAACCTCCCGCCGGGCTGAGCGGTTGGCCCGGTCGGCGCGGTGACGACCTCGGCGACGCCGACGACTCGTCGGTCGAGGCGACCCAGATCCACCCACCCGCCTCGCTCGACGAGGACGAGGACGACGGCCCGTCGACCGGGTACTACGTTCCGGACTTCGACGACGATGACGACGCTGACGCCACGCGGGTCGGTGGAGCGCTCGACGACGACCCACTCGGCGAAGGCGCCTACGACTCGCGGTACGGCGCCTACGCGGACGACCCCTACGCCGATGACGTCTACGGCGACCCGTACGGCGAGGACGACGACGTTCGCGGCCACCGCGACGGCGACTACGACGACTACGGCGACTACGGCGACGGCGACGCGGTCGGTGACGATGACGACGACAGCGACGAGGCGCGCGGACGCGACGCGAAGGCGCGGGCCGACGGCGATGCCGACGCCGACGACGACGCGGCCGACGAGGGGTCGCCCGCGAAGCAGTGGCTCGTGCTGGCCGGGCAGCTGGCGCTCGGCGTGGCGGGCGGTGCCGGTGTCTGGCTGGGCTTCAACTGGCTCTGGGGCAAACTGCCCGCGGCCGCGTTGATCGCCGCCCTGGTGGTCACCGTCGGGCTCGTGTGGGTCGTCCGCAAGGTCCGCCGGGCGGAGGACACCCAGACCACCGTGCTGGCGCTGCTGGTCGGCCTGGTGGTGACCGTGTCGCCCGCGGCGCTGTTGTTGGTGTCGCGATAGCCGTGCCCGGTCCGGCTGTTCCGGTGGCGCTGTCCACGGCCTCGGTGTGGCCGTTGCGGGCGCAACACGCCTTCGAACTCGCCGCCGAACTCGGCTTCGACGGCGTCGAGGTCATGGTGTGGGTCGATCCCGACAGCCAGAACGTCGACGCCCTGCGCAAGCACAGTCTCGACACCGGTGTGCCCGTGCTGTCGCTGCACTCGCCGTCGCTGCTCATCACCCAGCGCGTGTGGTCGCCGGACCCCGAGGTGCGGCTGCGCCGATCGGTGGAGGCGGCGCTCGAACTGGAGGCGAAGACGGTGGTGGTGCACCCGCCGTTCCGGTGGCAGCGGCGCTACGGCGACCGCTTCGCCGACCTCGTCGCCGAACTGGAGGAGAAGAGCGGCGTGGCGGTCGCGGTCGAGAACATGTTCAAGGTCCGGCCGCCCGGAGGACGTCGCAACGCCCGCGTGTCGGCGTTCCGGCCGTCCATCGACCCGACCGAGGTGGGCTACGCGAACTACACGCTCGACCTGTCGCACACCGCGGCGGCGGGAATGGACGCGCTCGCGCTGGCCGACCGGATGGGTGACGGGCTCGCACACGTGCACCTGGCCGACGGCACCGGCGTGCCGAAGGACGAGCACCTCGTGCCCGGCCGGGGCGACCAGCCGTGCGCGGAGCTGTTGGAGCGCCTGGTGGAACGGGACTACCAGGGCACCGTGGTACTCGAAGTCAACACGCGGGCGGCCCGATACCCCGCCCACCGGGTGGCCGACCTCGCCGAGGCGCTCTTGTTCACCCGTCTCCATCTCGGACAGTGACCGGCAACGTGCGCAGGGACACCATGCCGGAAGTCGATCTCGTCGCGGGTAGGCATGGCTTTCGCGCCTGTGCCCCGTAGAGTTTGCTTCGTGGAGCCGCTGCGATCATCGATTCTCGCCGCCGCCGACAACGACCTGATTCGGCGCGTGGTCGCCACGGCCCCGGGCACCCGGCAGATCGTCGCCCGGTTCGTGCCCGGTGAGACCGTTGCGGACGCTCTGGGGGCCGTCAGGGAGCTCGCGGCCGACGGCCGCTGCGCGACGTTGGACTACCTGGGCGAGTACACCCGCGACGCCGGACTGGTCGAGCAGACGGTCGACACCTACCTGCGGCTGCTCGACGCCCTGTCCGTCGAAGGCCTGTCGGGCAGCGCCGAGGTGAGCGTCAAACTGTCGGCGTTGACCGTGGCCGGCGACGAGGCCCTCGCGGCACGCAATCTGCGGCGCATCTGCGCAGCCGCGGAGGACTGCGGAACCACCGTGACCGTCGACATGGAGGACCACACCACCACCGACGGCACGCTGCGCGTGGTGGGCGAGGCGCGCCGCACCTGGCCGTGGGTGGGTGCCGTGGTCCAGTCCTATCTGACCCGCACGGAGTCGGACGTCGCCGCGTTGGCGCACAAGGGGTCGCGGGTCCGCCTGTGCAAGGGCGCCTACGCCGAGCCGGCCGACGTCGTCCACCCCGACGCCCACGCGGTGGACCTCAGCTACGTGCGCTGTGCCAACCTGCTGTTGGAGGGTGGCGCGTACGCCATGTTCGCGACCCACGACCCCCGTCTGGTCGGGTTGCTGCGGCAGCGCACCCGCTGGTACGGCAGGGAACGAGGCAGCTACGAGTACCAGATGCTGTACGGCGTCCGGCCGGACGAACAGCGCCGACTGGCCGCGGAAGGGGAAACCGTGCGTGTGTACGTGCCGTTCGGGGAACAGTGGTACGGCTACTTGATGCGGAGGCTGGCGGAGCGCCCCGCGAACCTGGCGTTGTTCCTGCGCGCCCTGGCCAGCCGTTCGTGAGCGCCGTCGAATCGGAGCCGCTGCCCTTCGCGGCCGCGTGCGAGGTGCGTTCACTCGGGGACGGGACCTTCACCGCCGATCTCCGGTTGGAGTGGTCCATCGGCCGGCACCCCCATGGCGGGTTCCTGCTCGCGCTCGCAGCGAAGGCCGCCGTCAGGGCGTTGTTCGAGGCGGGCGAGCCGCCCACCGAACCGCTGGCCGTGAGCGCCGAGTTCCTGCACGCGCTCGCGCTGGGTCCGGTGCTGCTGCGCACCGACGTCCGCAAGGCGGGCCGGCGGACGACGGTGGTGGCCGTGAGCATCGAACAACGTGGGCGCAGCTGTGTCGAAGCGCGGGTGACGGCGGGCAGGCTACCGTTGCGGCCCGCCGCGTGGAACGATGCACCCGCCCTGCCACCGGAACCGCCGGCGAGCGCGGTCGCGCTGTCGGGCCGCACCGCCGAGGGCCTGTTCCACCTGGCCAAGGGCTGTGACGTCCGGGTCGACCCGGCCACCGCGGGGTTCCTCGCGGGACGTCGGGACGAGCCGCCGCGGCTGCGGCTGTGGGCGCGGCCGCGTCACTCGGAGCCCGACCCGTTCTTCCTCCTGGTGGCCGGGGATCTGAACCCGCCGGTGGTCTTCAACCTGGGGGCGACGGGGTGGGCGCCGACGGTGCAACTCACGTCGCTGGTGCGGACCCGCCCCCACCCGGGGTGGCTCCGGATCCAGGTCGACTGCCGCGCCGTCCACGAGGGGTGGTTCGACTCCGACGCCGTCGTCGTCGACAGTCACGGCCGCATCGTGTGCCAGGCCCGGCAGCTCGCGTTGGCGCCCCTGCCGTGACGATTCCCTCTCGCGGGGCGCCCGCCTCGGGTCGAGTGCATAGGGTTGGCGCCATGGGAACCATCGCGGTACTGGGTGCGGGCAAGATCGGTGAGGCGCTGCTGTCGGGGCTGCTCAAGAGCGGGCGGGCTCCCGAGGGCCTGCTCTTCACCGAACGCCACCCGGAACGGTCGGCGGAGCTGGAGGCCACGTACGGGATCACCGGCGTGACGGTCGAGGACGCGGCGAAGCGTGCCGACCTGCTCGTGGTGGCGGTGAAGCCGCAGGACATCGAGTCCCTGCTCGACCGCCTGTCGCCGGTGCTGCGACCGGAGACCCTCGTGGTGTCGTTGTGCGCGGGTCTGCCGACGGCCCTGTTCGAGCGCCGGCTGCCCTCCGGCACGCCGGTCGTGCGGGTCATGCCCAACACGCCGATGCTCGTGGGTGAGGCCATGAGCGCCGTGTCGCCGGGCCGCCACGCCGGTCCGGAGCACGTGCGGACCGTCACCGAACTGCTCAGCTGCGTGGGCAAGGTCGTGGAGGTGCCGGAGACGCAGCAGGACGCGGTGACGGCCCTGTCCGGCTCCGGCCCGGCGTACTTCTTCTACCTGGTCGAAGCCATGATCGACGCGGGCATCCTGCTGGGCCTGCCGCGGGCGGTCGCCGAGCAGCTGATCGTGCAGTCCGCCGTCGGCGCGGCCAAGATGCTCGACGAGAGCGAGAGCCACCCGGTCCTGCTCAGGGAAGCCGTGACGTCGCCCGCGGGTACGACGATCAACGCCATCCGCGAGCTCGAGAAGCACGGAGTCCGGGCCGCGCTGCTGGCCGCCATCGAGGCCGCGCGCGACCGCTCTGTCGAGCTCGGCCGCGCCCACGAGGACTGATCTCGCGGGCCGATCGCCCTGACCGCGAGCACGGCACACGCGCGCGGGTGGTGATCGGTGACTTCCCTCCGTCCGAGTTCCCCCTTTCGCCTCGGCAGACGTCGCCGGGCCCCGGTCGGCCCGGCTAGTCTCGGTGGAAGCACGCGCGTGTCGGTACCGCTCGGTGGGGAAGCCGAGCGGCACGGCGCGTGGCAAGGGACACGGTGAATCGCTATGCCGCCGAACAACCACGAGGACGAGTCTGGTGGCCACGTGCACTTTCTGACGGTGGCCGAGGTCGCCGCGCTGATGCGGGTGTCCAAGATGACCGTCTACCGACTCGTGCACTCCGGAGAGCTGCCCGCCGTCCGCGTCGGCAAGTCGTTCCGGGTGCCCGAAGAGGCCGTCCACTCCTACCTCGACAACGCCTACTTCGACGTGGGTTGAGACGTGGGCCAGGCCTCGGCGCGGGAGGGCCACGCACAGCCGCGCGGACGTGCCCGGGTAACCTGAGGAGCCGTTCGCGACCGACCGTTAGGAGCGTGGTGTGGGCTCGGTAATCAAGAAGCGCCGTAAGCGGATGTCGAAGAAGAAGCACCGCAAGCTGCTTCGCCGTACGCGTATGCAGCGCCGCAAGCAGGGTAAGTGAGGCCACAGGCCCGCGGGTGTCGGCACGGCCGCGACGAGGGGATCGTCCGGCGAGGCGTGCGTAGCTCGCCCCGGCACCGAGGTGTCGGGGTAGCATCCGCCCTGGATCATCCAGTCCGGGGGCGCGACTGCGCCTGTCACACGGGGGTCTGATGCCGTCCCACGTCGTCCTCGTCACCGGAGTCTCCGGTGCGCTGGGGGGACGGCTGCTGTCGAGACTGGGTGCGTGTGCCGACGTCGAGCGGGTCGTCGGTGTGGACACCGCGCCGCCCGACTCGGACGTGCTCCACGGCCTCGGCCGGGCGGAGTTCGCTCGGGTCGACATCCGCAATCCTCTGATAGCGAAGATCATGACCTCCGCGAAGGTGGACACGGTGGTCCACGCCGCCCCCACCTGCCACCCCGCGGGCTCGGGTCGCCGTGCGGCGATCAAGGAAGCCAACGTCATCGGCACCATGCGGCTGCTCGCCGCGGGCCAGAACTCGCCGCACGTCCGCAAGGTCGTCGTCACCTCGACGACGGCCGTCTACGGCGCCTCCTCGCGGTCCCAGGCCGTGTTCACCGAGGACGCCGAACTCATCCCCGCCACGGCCACCGGCTACTCGAAGGACGCCGTCGAGCTGGAGGGCTACGTCCGCGGCTTCGCGCGGCGGCGGCCCGACGTGCAGGTGACCACGTTCCGGTTCGCCGACATCGTGGCCCCCGACGTCGACACCGTGTTGCGGAGGTACCTGTCGCTGCCGCTCGTCCCGACCGGGTTCGGTTTCGACGGGCGGTTGCAGTTTCTGCACGCCGACGACGCGCTCGCGGTGTTGGAGCGTGCCGTGACCCGGGACCGGCCGGGCGTCTACAACGTGGCGGGGGCCGGTGTCCTGCCGCTCTCGCAGGCCATCCGGCGGGCGGGTCACCTCGGCGTCGGCCTGCCGAGGATCACCATGGCTCCCGTCGCGACCGCGTTGCGGCTCACCCGCCAGGTGCACGTGTCGGCCGACCTGCTGCGACTGTTGAACTACGGATGCGTGGTCGACACCGGCAGGCTGGAGCGGGAGTTCGGCTACTCGCCGCGGTGGACGACCCGCGAGGCGTTCGACGACGCCGTGGCGGGGCGGCGGGCGACCGCCTGACGAAGGGACGGTGCATCGTGACGGCACGCGGCAGGGCGAAGGTGGTCCCGCTGCGCCCCGACGGGCACGGCGCACGCAGCGGCGACCACGCCGACGGCGGTGACCCCGGTGATGCGGCCCGCGAGCGGTCGAGAGTCGTCCCGCTCCCCGTGCGCGGCGAGTCCGACCAGCGTCTGTCACCGGGCGGGCTGCTCGACTTCGTGCGGCGCAGGGTCAGCGGCGACTACGAGGTCGACGAGTTCGGTTTCGACGCCGAACTGACCGAGAACGTGCTGCTTCCGCTGGTGCGACCGCTGTACGAGCGGTGGTTCCGGGTCACCACGACCGGCGTCGACAACATTCCCGACACGGGTGGCGCGCTGCTGGTGTCGAACCACTCGGGTGTGCTGCCGCTCGACGCCGTGATGACCGCGTTCGCCGTGCACCAGGAGCATCCCGAACGTCGCTTCCTGCGCATGCTGGGCGCGGACCTGGTCTTCGACACCCCGGTGCTCGGTTCGCTCGCGCGTAAGACGGGGCAAACGCTTGCGTGTCACCCCGACGCGGAACGACTGCTGCGGGACGGGCAGCTGGTGGGTGTCTGGCCGGAGGGGTTCAAGGGCATCGGCAAGCCGTTCTCGGCGCGGTACAAGCTCCAGCGTTTCGGGCGGGGCGGGTTCGTGTCGGCGGCGTTGCGGACCTCGGCGCCGATCATCCCGTGCGCCATCGTGGGTGCGGAGGAGATCTACCCGAAGATCGGCGACATCCGGCCGCTGGCGCGGTTGCTGCGCCTGCCGTACTTCCCGGTGACGCCGTTCTTCCCGCTGCTCGGGCCGCTCGGCACGGTGCCGTTGCCGACGAAGTGGTACATCGAGTTCGGCGAGCCCATCCGCACCGACGGCTACGCCGCCGACGCGGACGACGATCAGATGCTGGTGCTGACGCTCACCGACCAGGTGCGCGAGAGCATCCAGAACATGCTCTACCGCAGGCTGGCCCGCCGCCGAGGCATCTTCTCGGGCTGACGCCCAACACCGTGTCCGCGTGCCACGCACGCGTGTCCGCACTTGCCGTACGCGTGTTGGCGACTCCGGTACGGCTCGGTCGTGACGTCAGACCGACGCCGTGTCGCAGCTTGCGGACACGCGTGCAGGAAGTGCGGACACATGTGCGCAGCCTGCGGACACGCGTGCGGGAGGCGCGGACACGGCGTCAGGTTCGGTTGCGGTAAGCGATGCCCGCGGCGACGGCGCCGGCCAGCGCACCGGCGCCCAGCACCGAAGGGACACCGATCTTCGCGGCCTTGCGTCCGGTGCGGAAGTCGCGGATCTCCCACCCGCGGGCGCGGGCGACCTCGCGCAGCCCCGAGTCCGGGTTCACGGCCACGGCGGTGCCGACGACCGACAGCATCGGGACGTCGTTCTGCGAGTCCGAGTACGCCGTGCAGCGCCGCAGGTTGAGGCCCTCCCGGGCGGCGAGCGCACGCACGGCGTGGGCCTTGGCCCTCCCGTGCAGGAGGTCGCCGACCAACCTGCCCGTGTACACGCCGTCCACGTTCTCCGCGACGGTGCCGAGGGCGCCGGTGAGACCGAGCCTGCGGGCGATGATGGCGGCCAGCTCCACCGGCGTGGCGGTGACCAGCCAGACCCGTTGGCCCGCGTCGAGGTGCATCTGCGCCAGTGCTCGGGTGCCTTCCCAGATGCGGTCGGCCATGAGTTCGTCGTAGATCTCCTCGCCGATGGCGACCATCTCGTCGACGGTCCGGCCCGCCACGAACGACAGCGCCTGCTCGCGGCTCGACTGGACGCCCTGGTGGCTTTCCCGTCCGCCGACGCGGAACTTGACCTGTTGCCAGGCGAACCCCGCGAGGTCGGACGTGCTGAAGTACTTGCGCGCCGCCAGACCCCGGGCGAAGTGGAAGATCGACGCGCCCATCATCATCGTGTTGTCGACGTCGAAGAACGCGGCGGCGGTGAGGTCCTGGGGAACGGGGACGCGCTCGACGTCCGGGGTCTCGGGCTCGGCCGCGGGTTCGGCTGTGGCGACCGAGGCGGCTTCCATCGCGACGGCGGCTTCGGCCGACGCCTCTCCCGCCAGCGCGGCGAGCCGCTCGCGTTCCCGCCCCTTACCGCGGCTCCGCCACCGAGACACGTACACCGCCTCCATACGTATGGTCCGCCTCCGGCGCTTGGTCACAGAGTAACGAGCGTGGCGGCGACACCGGAGAGCTATCCGATGGTGACCTCGGGCAATCCGGGCAGCGACGGTGGGATGCTCACGGCGGCGGGCGACGGGGTCGAGTCGGGCAGTCGTGGCCGGTCGACGGGCGACGGTGGGGGCTCGGGCCGCCGCGCCACGGCGGTGTCGTCCAGTGGCGGCCCGGCCGGGGTGTGGGCGGTGGCGACGGCCTGTTCCACGACATCGGTCGTGCCCTCCTCCGCAGCCGGGTGGTGCATCTCGCCGCGCGGTTCGGCCGGGGGCGCTCCGGTGTGCCGCTCCGGTCGCGGCGGCGGTGGGGGCGCGGGGAGGTCCCGGCGCCAGGCCCGGTCCGCCGGGTCCGGGACGCACGTGCTCGTGGCGGGCAGGACGCCGAGGTCGTCGGTGCGGGGCGCGGTGATCTCGTAGCAGGGCATGCGCTCGGACAGCGTCGCGGCGCGTCGTTCGATGCGGTCGAGCAGGGTCACGACGTCCGTTCGCACCGAGGTCGGCAGCTCGTGCGCGGCGTCGGTGAGGCCGACGGACTCGCGCTGGGCCCACGAGGCCAGCGTGGTGAGTCCCCGGCCGTCGGTGCGCGTGGCGAGGGTGGTGAACCGGGAGGCTCCCGCGGTGGCGTGGCGGGTGAAGTCCTCCAGAGCCGTCCGGTAGCGGTCGGTGTCCCGTGCTCCGTGCTCGCCCAGGGCGGTCATCTCGTCGATCCGGCGAGCGGCGTAGGCCAGCCTGCGTGCCGCGTCGTGCTCGGTGTCGAACGTCAGGCCGAGCGTGGCCGCCTCCTCGATGCGTTTGAGCGGGTAGAGCGGTTGGCCGGGCAGTGCGTCGCGGGACAGCGAGAACCCGAGTCCGAGCACGGCCGCGAGCGTGGCGCCGAGGGCGGTGAGCACGGGGACCAGGCGGGGCCGGGAGCGTGTGGGCGGCACGGCGGTGGTCACGCGGCGGGCCATGCGGTCGCGAAGGTCCGGCTCGACCGCCACGGAATCCCCCAGCCTCCGCAGCGCCGCCACGACGGCGAGCTCGGTGTCGAACTCGGCCGTGTCGTCGGTCGGGTCGGTGGGTGAGTCGACGGCGCGGGCGAACCGTTCGTCGTCGCGGCTGCGGGTGCGCAGCCACGCAGTCCTGCCCACCGCGCCCGCCTCCACACCAGTCGCCGTCGTTCGCTGCCGGAGCAACGAGCCACGGTCCGGTGCGGTTACGCCACGTGGCTCACCACACGCCGCGGGGAAGCAGTTTGGCGAGGCGCCGGACAGCGCGGTGCTGGAGGGCCTTCACGGCGCCCTCGTTGCGCTGCATGATCGCGGCCGTCTCCGACACCGAGTATCCCTGGATGAACCGCAGGATGATGCACTCGCGCTGGTCGTCGCCGAGGTCGCCGATGCAGCGCAGCAGCTCGTCGTTGGTCGTCCGGCTGATGACCTGCTGTTCCGGGCCCGGGGGCGCGTCGGAGGTCGTGCCGGGTTCGGCCACGTCGTCGGTGACCACCTCCAGGCGGAAGCGGCTGGATTTCACGTGGTCGAACACGAGGTTGCGGGCGATGGTGGTGAACCACGCGCCCACGTCGCGTCCCTGGTAGGAGATCGACGTGATGCGGCGGAGTGCGCGCAGGAAGGTCTCGCTGGTGACGTCCTCGGCGAGGTGGCGGTCCCCGACGCGGAGGAGGACGTACCGGAACACGCCGTCGACGTGGCGGTCGTACAGCGTCGCGAAGGCGGTGGTGTCGCCCCGCTGGGCGGCGCGCACCAGCTCCCAGTTCTCGGCCACGGTCGGATCGGCGGGCTGGGGCCGAGGGGAACTCCGTCTCGCCCCGACCAGCGCCGAGGGTGCTGGACCTGCAGCAACAGCGATCGGCATGCTCACGTGTCGCACCTCCTCCGGGCCCGTTCCCGGCCTCCGCGTGATCATCGCCACTACGTCGCCCGATGGAGCATACGTGTTGTTACCGCCAAGTAGGTAGTGGTGTTCTTGTTGCGAATCGGAGACGGCTCCGGTTCGTGTCCGCGTCGCGCTCCCGCGCTGGGACACTCTGGGGATGGGAAAGGGGCAGGTTGTGACGGGTGAGAGCAGCAACGTCGCCGACCTCGTGGCCGAGGCCGCACGGACTCGGCCGGACACGCTCGCGTTGATCGACACCGCGACCGAGGTCACTCGCACCTGGAGCGAGATCGAGCTCGCCGTACGGGCCACGGCCCTGCGGCTGCGCGAGGCGGGAGTCGTGCCCGGCGATCGGGTGGCGGTGCGACTACCGACGTCGTCGGCGTTCGTCGTCGCCTTCTACGCCGCCTTGCGGGCGGGTGCGATCGCCGTGCCCCTCAACCCGTACGACCCGGAGCCCGCCACGATCCTCGATCACAGCGGGGCACGCGTCGTCCTGACCGCCCGGCCGGTGGAGACCGCCGACGTCCCGGTGACGTCGGTCGAGCCGGTGCTCGACGCCACCGCGTCGCCTGGAGGCAGTGCCGGAGACCTCGCGCCGGGGCGGGGCGGCGAGGACCTCGCCGCGCTGCTGTACACGTCCGGCACGACGGGCTCGCCGCGCGGGGTGATGCTCTCGCACCGGGCCCTGCTCGCCAACGTCACGCAGCTGAGATCGGTCACGCCCTCGCCGGTGGAGCCGTCCGACCGCGTGTTCGTGGCGGTGCCGATGCACCACGTGTACGCGCTCGGGTGCGGATTGTTGACCGCGACGGCGGCGGGGGCCACCGTGGTCACAGCGCCCCGGTTCGAGGTGCGTACCGCGCTGTCGGACTGCCTGTACCACCGGGTCACCGTGGTGCTCGGGGTGCCGGGGATGTACGTCGAGATGGCCGCTCGGCCCGCCGACGAGCTGGGCGAACACCTCTCGACGGTGCGGCTGCTGCTGTCGGGCGCGGCTCCACTGCGACCCAAGGTGCTGGCCGACATCCGGGCCGCGACGGGACTGCCGGTGTTCGAGGGGTACGGCCTGACGGAGGCCTCCCCGGTGGTCACGTCGACGCTCGTGACCGGCTACGCCAAACCCGGTTCGGTCGGCAGGCCGCTGCCGGGCGTGGAGGTGGCGCTGGTGGACAGCGACGGCAGCGCGGGTGGCGCGGCGCCGGACCCGGACGACCCCGACGACACGTTCGACGACGCCGACGGCACCGGGCTGGTGGCCGTCCGGGGCGCCAACCTCTTCTCGGGTTACTGGCCCGACGGCGCCCACGGGCCCGACGCGAACGGCTGGTTCCGCACCGGTGACGTCGGCTACGTCGACACCGACGGCGACCTCCACCTCGTCGACCGTGCGGGCGACCTCGTGCTGGTCAACGGGTTCAACGTGTACCCGCACGAGGTCGAGGGCGTGATCTGCGAGTTGCCGCAGGTTCGCGAGGTGGCGGTGGTCGGCGTCCTCGACGAGCGCAGCGGCGAGGCGGTCAAGGCGGTGATCGTGCCCGAACCGGGGGCGGCACTGTCCGAGCAGCAGGTGATCGATCACTGCGCCGCGCGATTGGCCGGCTACAAGGTGCCCAAGGTGGTGACGTTCGCCGACGTGCTGCCGTACTCGCCGACGGGCAAGGTTCGCCGGGTCGGCCTCCGCGACGTCGAGGTGCTGCGTCAGGATGGGGAGCATGCCTGAGTCCCAACACACCGTCGTGGTGATGACGCGCGCCGGCTGTTCGGCGTGCGAGCGCGCGGAGCAGGACGTGGAGCGGATCTGTGGCGAGCTCGGAGTGGCGTGGTCGACGGCCGACGTGGACACCGACCCGGAGTGGCGCGCCGAGTACGGCGACCGGGTGCCGGTGATCCTCGTGGACGACGTCGAGCACGGGTACTGGTCGGTGGACGAGGACCGCCTGCGGGCCGCGCTGTCGGAGTGACCCCCGACGACCCCGTCGACGGTCGTTCAGCGGTCGATGTGGCCTGCGTCAACGTCCCCACCAGCCGCTTTGTGCCTACGTTCACAAGTTGGCTACCGTAGGCCCATCACCGCGCGGCGCCCGGCATCGAACACCAACGTGCCCGCTCGGTCAAGAGTTGATTTTTCCGCAATCTGGTGACAGGAGTCCAGCGTGGTGGCACAGCGGGGCCGGCGCAATGGGTCCGCACCCGCGCCGAGGCGCGCTCCCGAGGCGGAGACCGCCGGAGCCGCCGAGGTCGCCTCGACCGCCTCGGCGGGCGCCCACTCCGCGCGGGCGATCCCGGAGGCGGCCGTCGCCCGGCTCGCCGTGTACCTGAGGGTGCTCTCGGCGATGGCGGAGCAGGGCGCCACCACGGTGTCGAGTGAGGAGCTCTCGACCGCGGCGGGGGTGAACTCCGCCAAGCTGCGCAAGGACCTGTCCTACATCGGCTCGTACGGCACGCGTGGCGTGGGTTACGAGGTGCAGGTCCTGGTGGGGCAGCTCGAGCGGATACTGGGCCTGACGCGGCAGCACAAGGTCGCCGTCGTGGGAATCGGCAACCTCGGTCACGCGTTGGCCAACTATGGTGGCTTCCCCGGACGCGGTTTTCCCGTCGAGGCGCTGTTCGACATCGATCCCGACCTGATCGGAGTCCCGGTGGGCGGGGTCCCGGTGTCGCACCTCGACGACATCCCCACGGTGTGTGCCGAGCGCGGCATCTCCATCGGGGTGATCGCGACGCCGCCGACCGCGGCGCAGTCGGTGTGCGACCGGCTCGTGGCCGGCGGAGTGCAGTCCATTCTGAACTTCGCCCCCGTGGTCTTGCAGGTGCCCGAACATGTCGAGGTGCGAAAGGTCGACCTGGCGGTGGAGTTGCAGATCTTGTCCTTCCACGTGGCACGAAGGGCGGCCGACGAGGCCGGCAGCGCCGGCACGACCGCGGACGGTACGAAGGATGTGGTGGTGTCCTGATGAGCGTTCTGGCGATCGGCCTCTCCCATCGGACCGCCGACCTGGCGACTCTGGAGCGTGTCGCGGTCCCGGCCGCCGAGGTGGGGAAGGTGCTGTACGAGCTGCAGCAGGCGGACGACGTGTCCGAGGTCATGCTGCTGTCGACGTGCAACCGCATCGAGGTCTACGCGGTGGTCGAAACCTTCCACGGCGGGCTGGCGGGCATCTCGGAGGTGCTGGCCAGGCAGGCGGGCATGGAGCCCGCCCAGCTGTACGACAACTTCTACGTGCACTACGCGGGTGCCGCGGTGGAGCACGTGTTCTCGGTGGCGTCGGGCCTGGACTCGATGGTCGTCGGCGAGACGCAGATCCTCGGGCAGGTGCGGGCGGCCTACGCCACCGCCCGGGAGGCCGGCACCGTCGGCAGGACGCTGCACGAGTTGGTGCAGACGACTCTGCGGGTCGGCAAGCGCGTGCACAGCGAGACCGGTCTCGACCGGCTCGGTGCGTCCGTGGTGTCGGAGGCCCTCGCCGCGGCGGGGGAGCTGGCCGGCACGCGGGCGCTCGTCGTCGGCGCGGGTTCGATGGGAGCGCTGGCGGCGTCGCAGCTGCGGAAGGGCGGTGTCGCCGGGATCACGGTGATCAACCGCACGCCCGAGCGGGCCGCGCGGCTCGCGGCCTCGATCACCGAGCAGGGCGGGTCCGCGAAGGCCGCCCCGATGTCCGATCTGGCCACGGAGGTCGCGTCGGCCGACGTCGTCGTGGTGTGCACCGGCGCGAAGGACCCCGTGCTTCTGGCCGACCACGTCGCACCGCGCGCCGATGACCCCGTGGTGGTCTGCGACCTCGGCCTGCCGCGGGATGTCGACCCGGCCGTCGAGGAGGTCCCCGGCGTCGCGCTCGTGGACCTGGAGACGGTGCGCAAGCGCATGGCCGAGGCCGGGACGGCCACCACGGAGAAACAACTCGCCAGGGCTTCCGGCATCGTGCTCGACGAGGTGCGCGACTACCTGGCAGGACAGCGCAGCGCGGCGGTGACGCCCACCGTGACCGCGTTGCGCAAGCGGGCGGCCGAGGTGGTGGACGCCGAGCTGTTGCGGCTCGACCGGCGTCTGCCCGACCTCGACGGCGCCGTCCGCGACGAACTGGGCCGCACGGTCCGCCGGGTCGTGGACAAGCTCCTGCACGCCCCGACCGTGCGCGTCAAGCAACTCGCCGCCGAGAAGGCCGACACCGACTACGCCAACGCACTGCGGGAGTTGTTCGGACTCGACCCGCAGGCGCCCACCGTGGTGTCGAGCCCGTCAGCGGCGTCCAAGCACGAGCAGATCGACGGTGAACGAAGTGACTGACAGGACTCTCCGTATCGGCACGCGCGGCAGCAGGCTCGCGATGTCGCAGACCGGTACGGTCGCGGCGTTGCTGGAGAAGGCGGGGTGGAAGGTCGAACTCGTCCCGGTGGCGACTCCGGGCGACCAGTCGTCCGCGCCGATCGCCGAGATCGGGGTGGGTGTCTTCACCTCCGCCCTGCGCCAGGCGCTCCTGGACGGCGAGGTCGACATCGCGGTGCACTCCTACAAGGACCTGCCGACCGCGCCGCAGCCCGGCATCGCGCTGGCGGCCGTGTCGGAGCGCGAGGACCCGCGGGACGCGCTGGTGGCGCGCGACGGGCTCACCCTGGGAGAGTTGCCACCGGGATCCACCGTCGGGACGGGTTCGCCTCGGCGGATGACCCAGCTCCGGGCGCTCGGTCTCGGCCTGAACGTGGTGCCGATCCGTGGCAACATCGACAGGCGGCTCGCCATGGTGGAGTCGGGTGAGCTCGACGCCATCGTGCTGGCCAGGGCCGGACTCGCGCGCACCGAGCGGGTCGGCCTGATCACCGAGACGCTCGACCCCCTGCAGATGGTGCCGGCGCCGGCGCAGGGCGCGCTGGCGGTCGAGACCCGCGTCGACGACGTGGACATGGAGCACCTCATCCACTCCGTCGTGGACCACGAGCCCACCCGGGTGGCCGTGACGGCCGAGCGGGCGCTGCTCGCGCGGCTCGAAGCGGGCTGCAGCGCGCCCGTGGGTGCGCTGGCCGACGTGGTCGAGGACGTGGACAGCGAGGGCGCTGTGATCGAGCGCGTCTCGATGCGGGGCGTGGCCGCCACCGCCGTCGAAGGCGACTCGGTGCGGATCCTGCGGGCGTCGGCGGTCGCCGAGAAGTCCGAGGCGGAGCAGCTCGGCTTCAGGCTGGCCGACGAGCTGCTCGACCTGGGTGCCGGCGCGCTGGCGCGCTGACAGTTTCCCGAAGAAGGAAGAACGAACGCTCGGCCGCGCAGACCGCGGTCGACGACGAGGAGAGACGACGTAATGACCCGCGCACGCAAAACCACGGGGCGTGTCGCTTTCGTGGGCTCGGGCCCTGGTGACACCGGGCTGTTGACGGTTCGTGCCCAGGAGCTGCTCGCGAAGGCCGACCTCGTGGTGACCGACCCCGACGTACCTTCCGGTGTGCTGGCCTTCGCGAACGCCGACGCCGAGGTGCGCCCCGCCGTGGGCGAGCCAGGCGACGTCGCGAAGGACCTGGCGGCGGAGGCGAAGGCGGGCAGGCTGGTGCTGAGGCTGACGGCCGGTGACCCGCTGACGCAGCAGGCGATCGTCGCCGAGGTGCAGGCGGTGTCGCGGACGAGCGCGGTGTTCGACGTGATCCCGGGTGTCTCCGCCGGTACGGCCGTGCCCGCGTACGCGGGTGTCGCGCTGGGTGCGGCGCACGTCGAGGTGGACCTGCGGGCCGGCGAGGTCGACTGGGCGAAGCTCGCGGCGACGCCCGGTGCCATCGTGTTGCACGCGACGTCGAGCCACCTCGCGGAGGCGGCGTCGGCGCTGGTGGAGCACGGTCTCCCGGCGCAGACCCCGGTCGCGGTGACCTCGAACGGCACCATCAACACGCAGCGCACGCTCGACTCGACGCTGGCGTCCCTCGCCGCCGACGCGGGTGAGCTCGTGGGTCCGCTGGTGGTCACCATCGGCGAGGCCGTGAGCAATCGCCAGAAGCTGTCGTGGTGGGAGTCGCGTGCCCTCTACGGCTGGAAGGTGCTGGTGCCGCGCACCAAGGAGCAGGCGGGTGACATGGCCGAGCGGCTCCGCAGCCACGGTGCGACGTCGCACGAGGTGCCCACCATCTCGGTGGAGCCGCCGCGCAGCCCGGCCCAGATGGAGCGTGCGGTGAAGGGCCTCGTGGACGGCCGCTACCAGTGGATCGTGTTCACCTCGGCCAACGCGGTGCGTGCCGTGTGGGAGAAGTTCACCGAGTTCGGTCTCGACGCCCGGGCGTTCTCCGGCGTGAAGATCGCCTGCGTCGGTGAGTCGACCGCCGACAAGGTGCGCTCGTTCGGCATCATCCCGGAGCTCGTGCCCAAGGGCGAGCAGTCCAGCGAGGGCCTGCTGGAGGAGTTCCCGCCGTACGACGACGTGCTGGACCCGGTGAACCGCGTGCTGCTGCCGCGTGCCGACATCGCCACCGAGACGCTGTCGGCGGGCCTGCAGGAGCGCGGCTGGGAGGTCGACGACGTGACGGCCTACCGCACCGTCCGTGCGGCTCCGCCGCCCGCCGAGACCCGCGAGATGATCAAGACCGGTGGCTTCGACGCGGTGTGCTTCACCTCGTCGTCCACGGTCCGCAACCTGGTCGGCATCGCCGGTAAGCCGCACGCGCGGACGCTCGTGGCGTGCATCGGCCCGAAGACGGCCGAAACGGCGACGGAGTTCGGGCTGCGCGTGGACGTGCGTCCCGAGCGGCCCAACGCCGTGGAGCTGGTCGACGCGCTCGCGGAGCACGCGGCGCGACTGCGTGCCGAGGGTGCGCTGCCGCCGCCGCGCAAGGCCAAGCGCACGCGCCGTTCCTGACGCGGAAAGACCTGAACGGCCACCCACCCGGTGTCATCGCCCCGGGTGGGTGGCCTTTCTCGTGTCGGCGGTCAGGACGAGGAGGTCTTCCCGTGCGTACCGCCGGGTAGGCTCGGGAGGGTGTTTCCGGAGCATCGTCCCCGTCGGTTGCGCACCACTCCCGCCCTGCGCCGGTTGGTGAGTGAGACCACGCTGCGCCCGCGCCAGTTGATCCTGCCCCTGTTCGTCGCCGAGGGCGCGTCGCAGCCCCGGCCCATCGCGAGCATGCCGGGTGTCGTGCAGCACACCCGCGACACGCTGCGCAAGGCCGCCGCCGAGGCGGTGGAGGCGGGCGTGGGCGGGCTCATGCTCTTCGGCGTCCCCGAGACCCGCGATGCGGTGGGCAGTGCCGCCACCGACCCCGACGGCATCCTCAACGTCGCGTTGCGCGACCTGCGGGCCGATCTCGGCGACTCCACCGTGCTCATGGCGGACACGTGCCTCGACGAGTTCACCGACCACGGTCACTGCGGCGTTCTCGACGCCTCCGGTGCCGTGGACAACGACGCCACGCTGGAGCGCTACGCCGACATGGCGCTGGCGCAGGCCGAGGCCGGAGCCCACCTGCTGGGTCCGAGCGGCATGATGGACGGCCAGGTCGGGGTCATCCGCCGGGCGCTCGACGACGCCGGGTACACCGACACCGGCATCCTCGCGTACTCGGCGAAGTACGCGAGCGCGTTCTACGGACCGTTCCGCGAGGCCGTCGACTCGCAGCTCTCGGGCGACCGCAACACCTACCAGCAGGATCCGGGCAACGCGCGGGAGGCGCTGCGGGAGATCGAGCTCGACGTGGCCGAAGGGGCCGACGCGGTGATGGTGAAGCCCGCGCTCGCCTACCTCGACGTGGTCCGGGCCGCGGCGGAGGCCTCGCCGGTCCCGGTGGCGGCCTACAACATCTCGGGCGAGTACTCGATGGTCGAGGGCGCCGCCGCCCACGGTTGGGTCGAGCGGGAGCGCACGATCCTCGAGGTGCTCACGTCGATCCGCAGGGCCGGTGCGGACATGATCCTCACGTACTGGGCGGCTGAAGCGGCTGCCTGGCTCGACTAGGCTCACTGCTGTGACTGAGTCAGGCGAATCGGACGACGAGCGGCGGGCGAAGGGACTTCCGCCCGAGCCGGGTACCGGCGCGCGCCGGGCGACGCCCCCGACCCCGGTGTCGGTGGCCTTCTGGCTGTACGTGGCGGGCGGTCTGCTGCTCGTGGCGGCGTTCGGTTACACGCTCACTCAGCAGGAGAGTGTGTCGAACGCGCTGATCGACCTCAACACCAGCGACACCCTCGACGAGGAGCAGATCCGCACCGGGGTGACCACGCTGTTGTGGACGATGTTCGTCGCCGCCGTGGCGTTCGCGATCCTCTTCGCCCTCTTCGGCTGGAGGGCCCGTGAGGGCAATCGTTCGTCCCGGACGATCCTCACGGTGCTGGCCGCCATCACGCTGCTGATCCAGTTGTTGCTGTTCCCCACCAGCATTCCCATCCTGGTCGCGGCGTTCCTGGCGGTGGTGGCCACGGCCCTGCTCTACCTGCCGAGCGTGGCCGACTACTTCCCACGGCCAGGCGGAGGCGGGCTGCGCTGAACGCGGCGGAGGACGTCCACTACCACGAGCCCGGCGCGAGCGGGTGGGCCCTGACCTGGGGACCGGCGTTCGCGCTCGCCGGTTGGGTCCTCGAACTGCTCGCCGGGGTCCCGGCCCACGCGCTGCTGTGGGCGCTGGTGGGCGCGGGGCTGCTCGGGTTGACGGCGTTGTGGGTCTACGCCCGACGCCGGTTCCTGAGCGTCCGGGTGACCGGCACGGCGTTGTGGCAGGGCGGTGAGAGCGTGCGGGTCGACGACATCGCCGCGGTCGACGACGTGGAGGCCCCGCCCGGCACCCGCGTGCTCGGTGGGGGCTTCGACGTGCCGCGCAAGTACACCGCGGTGCCGGTGCGGTTGACCGACGGCACGGTCGTGCTCGCGTGGGCGCGGGACGGTGCCGCGTTGCGGGAGGCCCTGCGGTCGGGGCTGGTGGACCGTGCCTGAACGGGCACGGGAGGAGCGTCCGGAGCCGACGGGCGCGATCCGGCGACGTGAGAGACTGCCCGCCGTGACCGACGCTGCCGACTTCCCGACCTCGCCCGGGATCCCGGTCCCCTCCGACCACCTGCACCAGCCGTGGCGGCTCCTGGTGGCGGTGGTCGAACTCCTGCTCGCGGTCGCCGCCGGGTGGGCGGCGGTGTGGTGCTGGAACTCGGCCGCGATCGCCGTGATGGTCCGCACCGACGACGGCACGACACTGGTGTCGCACGTGTACGAGGGCGAGTGGATCGGGTTGGCCTTCGCCGCGGCCGCCGTGGCGGGTGTCCTGGTCGTGGACGGTGCGCGCCAGGCCGTGCTCGGAGTGCGCACGCGGCGGCGCCGGAGGCGACGTGCATCGCACCAGGCCCGGCCGGGCGACACGTGACGAAGTCGGTTTTGCGAGACTGGGAGACGTGACAGGAGCAGTCGAGCAGTCCAAGTCCTGGTTCGAGCGGGCCGCCGCCGTCACGCCGGGCGGGGTGAACTCCCCGGTGCGGGCTTTCGCGGCCGTCGGCGGAACGCCGCGGTTCATGGTCCGTGGTGAAGGTGCGTACCTGTGGGATGCCGACGGCAACCGCTACGTCGACCTCGTGTCCTCCTGGGGGCCGATGATCCTCGGACACGCGCATCCCGAGGTGGTGGAGGCCACGCGGCACGCCGCCTCGTCCGGGCTGTCGTTCGGCACGCCGACGTCGGGTGAGGTGGAGCTCGCCGAGGAGATCGCGCGCCGGGTGGAACCCGTGGAGCAGGTGCGCCTCGTGAACTCGGGCACCGAGGCGACGATGAGCGCGATCCGGCTGGCCCGGGGTTTCACCGGCCGCAGCAAGATCATCAAGTTCGCCGGCTGCTATCACGGACATGTCGACGCGCTGCTCGCGCAGGCGGGTTCCGGGGTCGCCACGCTCGGGCTGCCGACGTCCCCCGGCGTCACGGGCGCGCAGGCGGCCGACACGCTCGTGCTCCCGTACAACGACCTCGACGCGGTGCGCGAGGCGTTCGCCGAGAACCCCGACTCGATCGCCGCGGTGATCACCGAGGCGGCGGCGGGCAACATGGGCGCCGTCGCCCCGCACGAGGGCTTCAACGCCGGGCTGCGCGATCTGGCACACGAGAACGGCGCGCTGCTCATCATGGACGAGGTCATGACCGGGTTCCGCGTCTCCGAGGCCGGCTGGTACGGCCTGGAGGGCGTGGCCGGCGACCTCTACACCTTCGGCAAGGTCATGTCGGGCGGGCTGCCCGCCGCCGCGTTCGGCGGTCGGGCCGACGTCATGGAGCGGCTCGCGCCCACCGGGCCGGTGTACCAGGCGGGAACGCTCTCCGGGAACCCCGTGGCCGTCGCGGCCGGGCTAACCACGCTGCGGCTGGCCGGCGAGTCCACCTACCGGGCGCTGGACGGCAACTCGAAGCGCCTGGGCGACCTGCTCGGTCAAGCTCTCTCCGCGGCCGGTGTCGCTCACACCGTGTCGTACGCGGGCAACCTGGTCAGCGTGTTCTTCACCGACACTCCCGTCCGCGACTACGCGTCGGCCGCCGCGTCCGAGACGTGGCGCTTCAAGCCGTTCTTCCACGCGCTGCTGGAGGCGGGTGTCTACCCGCCGCCGAGCGCGTTCGAGGCGTGGTTCGTCAACGCGGCCATGGACGACGCCGCGTTCGAGCTCATCGAGGCGGCGCTGCCGAAGGCCGCCCAGGCCGCCGCCGCGGCGGAGCACCCATGAGCCGGGGTACGCGCACCGTCGTCCACCTGCTGCGGCACGGCGAGGTCCACAATCCCGAGGGCGTGCTGTACGGCCGGATGCCGGGTTACCGGCTCTCCGAACGCGGGCGTGAGCAGGCGCTGATCGTCGCGGAGGCGTTGTCGTCGCACCGCCTCGCCCACGTCGTCGCCTCGCCGCTGGAGCGGGCGCAGGAGACCGCGTCGCCCGCGGCCGCGGCACACCGGCTCGACGTGGCCACCGACGAACGCCTCATCGAGGCGGACAACCAGTTCGAGGGGCTGAAGGTCAGCGTGGGCGACGGCGCGTTGCGCGAGCCCCGGCACTGGCCCAAGCTGCGCAACCCGCTGCTGCCGTCGTGGGGCGAGCCGTACCTGGAGATCGCCCACCGCATGCTGGGTGCCGTGCATGCGGCGCGGGCGGCGGCCGAGGGGCAGGAAGCGCTCTGCGTGTCGCACCAGCTCCCGATCTGGACGCTGCGCCGGTACCTGGAAGGCAGGCGGCTGTGGCACGACCCGCGCCGGCGGCAGTGTTCACTCGCCTCGCTCACCAGCCTCGTGTTCGAGGACGAACAGCTGGTGGACATCGTCTACAGCGAGCCGGCGGGCAGGACCGACCCGAAGGTGACCGGAGCATGAGTTCACGCACGCGCAAGGTCGTCGCCGCAGCGTTCGCCGCGCTGGCGGTGCTCACCGGCTGCACCACCGGCGACGACGCGGTGGTCAGCGGCGGGGGCGACTTCAGCTTCGTCGCCCCCGGTGGCGAGACCGACATCTACTACGAGGTCGAGCAGCGTCAGCAGCTGCCCGAGGTGGCGGGCGAGGACCTGTTCGACGAGGGCAAGCGCATCGCCGCGTCGGACTACGAGGGAAAGGTCGTCGTCATCAACGTCTGGGGCCAGTGGTGCGGCCCGTGCCGCACGGAGGCGCCCGAGCTGCAGAAGCTCTACGACGACACCAAGGACGACGGGGTCGTGGTGCTGGGCATCGACGTGCGCGACCACGACCGGTCGGCGCCGCAGGACTTCATGCGCGACCGCGGGCTCACCTACCCGTCGATCTACGATCCGTCGGGGCGGTCGCTGGTGAACCTGTCCGGCTACCCGCGCAGTGTCGTGCCGTCGACGCTCGTGGTGGACCGGCAGGGCCGGGTCGCGGCGGTGTACCTCCGAGAGCTGCTGGCTGACGACCTGCGCCCACTGATCGACCGGTTGACGGCCGAGAAGGCGTCCTGAACCTCGGCAATCCGGTCATCCAGCTCACTCGCCCCACCAGCCAGTGGGCTTCACGAGAACCACATTCCCTACGCTGAGGCGCGTGAATGCGGTAACCGAGCTGGCGGCCTCCGGGCCGCTGCTGCTCGCCGCGGGACTGTCGCTGCTCGCGGGAGCGATCTCGTTCGCCTCGCCCTGCGTGGTCCCGCTCGTGCCCGGCTACCTCGCCTACCTCGCGGCGCTGGTGGGCGCCGACGCGCCCGCCGTGAGCACCGGCGAGGGGCGTAAGAAGGGGCGACTCGCCGTCGTGGGTGCGGCTGCGCTGTTCGTGCTCGGGTTCACCGTGGTCTTCGCCGCGAGCGTCGGCGGCCTGGTGTGGTTGGCCGACGTCCTCTGGGTCAACGAGGAGTTGTTCCAGCGCATCGGCGGGGTGGTGATCATCGCGATGGCGTTCGTGTTCCTCGGCTTCTTCCCCGCGCTGCAGCGGGACGCTCGCATCCACCGGGTTCCGAGGATGGGTGTCTGGGGCGCCCCGGTGCTTGGTGCGGTGTTCGGGTTGGGTTGGACGCCGTGCATCGGCCCGACGCTGTCCGGCGTGCTCATGCTCGCCACGGCGAGCGGCGCCACGGGTGCGCGCGGACTCCTTCTCGTGCTGCTGTACTGCCTGGGGCTGGGCCTGCCGTTCATCCTGCTGGCCGCGGGAGCGCGATGGGCCGTCGGCGCCGCCGACTGGCTGCGCCGTCACGGTCGCACGGTGCAGATCGTCGGTGGGGCGATGCTGCTCGTCGTCGGTGTCCTGCTCGTGACGGGCCTGTGGGGCGAGCTCACGGGTTGGATGCGGGATGCCTTCATCGCGGACGTGGAGATGCCACTGTGAGCCAGACGACCACCGAACCACCGGAGACACCGCGTCCGGTCTACCGGCAGACGCCGCTGCGCCGGGCCTGGGCGTTCCTGCGCAACACGTGGCGTGGGCTGACGTCCATGCGCACCGCGCTGGTGCTGCTGTTCCTGCTGGCCCTGGCCGCCCTGCCGGGGGCGCTGCTGCCGCAGTGGGACCTCAACGCGCAGAAGACCGAGGAGTACATCGTCCAGCACGGTTGGTGGGGCGAGCTGCTCGACCGGCTGCAGTTCTTCGACGTCTACTCCAGCCCCTGGTTCTCGGCCATCTACCTGCTGCTCATGGTGTCGCTGATCGGCTGCCTGGTGCCGAGGACCGGCGAGTACTTCCGCGCGATGCGCGCCGGCCCGGTGCTGACGCCGAGGAACCTGGCGCGGCTGCCGCACCACACCAAGGCCGAGGTCGAGGCCGACCCGGACACGGTGCTGGGCGAGGTGCGCCGCAGGCTGCGCGGGTGGCGGGTCGCCGAGCGGACGGAGGCCGACGGCGTCCGCACCATCAGCGCCGAGCGCGGTTACCTGCGGGAGACCGGGAACCTGCTCTTCCACTTCGGCATGCTGGGCCTGATCGCCACGTTCGCGCTCGGTGCGATGTACTCGTACGAGGGCCAGGTGATCGTCCACGCGGACGGGCACGAGTTCTGCAACTCCGGTGTGTTCGCCTACGACTCGTTCGATCCGGGCCTGCAGGTCGACGGCACCCAGCTCTCGCCGTTCTGCGTCAAGGTGAACGACTTCGAGGCCGAGTACACGGACGCGGGCCAGCCCATCAGCTACGAGGCGGACGTCCAGTACCAGTCGGGTGAGGACCTGACCACGGGCACGTGGCGCGACCATCACCTGGAGGTCAACGAGCCGCTGCGCACGGCGGGCGACCGCGTGTACCTGCTCGGCCACGGGTACGCCCCGACGTTCACGGTGACCTGGCCGGACGGCGAGACGCGGACGCAGACCGTGCAGTGGCGGCCCACCGACCTCACGACGATGCTGTCGCAGGGTGCGACGAAGTTCGACCCGCCCGGGATCACCGACTCGGCGGAGCGGCGGAAGAACCAGCTCGCGGTCACGGGCCTGTTCGCGCCCACGGCGGCGTTCCACGGCAGCATTCTGTCGTCGTCGTTCCCCGAGCTCACCGACCCCGCCGTGGCCGTCGACATCATGCGCGGGGAGCTGGGCACGGATTCCGGACGCTCGCAGTCGATCTTCGAGATCGATCAGCGGATGGTCGACGCCGGGCGGTTGGAGCGTGTGGCCCGCGAGAACCTGCGGGTCGGCGAGAGCATCACGCTCGACGACGGCACGCAGATCAGCTTCGACGGCGTTCGCCCGTGGGTGTCGCTGCAGGTCTCGCACGACCCGACGCAGGGCTGGATGCTCGGCTTCGCCATCGTGATGTTCGCGGGGCTCGGCGCGTCGTTGGCGGTCAAGCGCCGCCGGTTCTGGGCGCGTGTGTCGCCGGTCGGTGACTCCGGCGACCCTGATCTCCGACGCACTGTAGTAGAGTTGGGCGGGCTTGCCCGTACCGATCAGGCCGGGTACGGCGAGGAGTTCACCGCCCTCTCGCGGGACATCCTCGACCGCACGCAGGACAGAAAGGCACACTGATGCCGGTCAACGAGACGCTGTCGCAGTACAGCGACTGGTCGTACACCACCACGGTCGTGGTGTACGTGCTGGCGATGATCTTCTTCCTCGTGGAGCAGGCGTTCGGCAAACGCGGTGTGCGCGCCGCCGAACGCACCCGGGAGAGGCAACTCGCGGGAGTGGGCGCCGGCTCCGCCTCCACCACGTCGTCGCGGGAGTCCGGGACGGGCGCGAGCGGTTCGACGACTCCGCCGGCCCGGACCCGCATCGAGCGCATCGGCCGCATGGGGGCGGCGCTCACCATCCTCGGGGCTGCCCTGCACCTCGCGGCGTTCGTGCTCCGCGGGCTGGCCACCAGCCGCTTCCCGATGGGCAACATGTACGAGTACATCATGGCGATCACGCTGGTCACCGTGATCGCGTGGCTCGTGATGATGGCCCGGCACCCCATCCGCCACCTGTCGGCGTTCATGCTGCTGCCCGTCGTCATCCTCATGTTCGTCGGCGGCACGATGCTCTACGCCGTCGCGGCCCCGGTGCAGCCCGCGCTGCAGTCGTACTGGCTCGTGATCCACGTGAGCGCGGCCGCCGTGGGCTCGGGCATCTTCCTCGTGCCGGGCGTGGCGAGCATCCTGTACCTGATCCGGTCCGCCTACGACCGCGACCCCGTGAAGTTCGGCAAGCTGGCGCCGAAGCTGCCCAGCGCCGAGGTGCTCGACCGGGTGGCCTACCGGACCACCGTCTTCGCGTTCCCCGTGTTCACCTTCGGCATCCTGTGCGGTGCCGTGTGGGCCGAGGCCGCCTGGGGCCGCTTCTGGGGCTGGGACCCGAAGGAGACCGTCGCCTTCGTCGCCTGGGTCATCTACGCCGCCTACCTGCACTCGCGGGCCACGGCGGGCTGGCGCGGCACGCGCGCCGCCACGATCAACGTCGTCGGGTTCGCGGCCACCGTGTTCAACCTGTTCTTCGTCAACCTCGTCTCGACGGGGCTTCACTCGTATGCCGGAGTCAGCTGACGTTCCCGCTTGACGGCGGTTACCGTCTTCCGTGTGACGCGTGAGGGGGACGTTGGCCCACCCAGCCAACCCATCGGAGGACTGACGCGGTGACCACACCCAACGAATCCGGCGGGCAGGATCATCCGCTCTATTCCGAGGCGAGCACGGACTCGACACCCCACCCGGCGCAGGCGGCCTGGCAGCAGGGGCCGTCCGGCCCGTGGCAGGGTGCCGTGCCGCCCGGCGTGCCGCAGGCCCACTACGGCGGCCAGGGACCGCCCGGGCTGCCACAGCCGCAGTACCCGGCAGGGCAGCAGCCCTATCCGGGTGTGCCGCACGGCTTCGACAGTGCGCAGTTCGTGCGCAAGCCGAAGCGCGAGCCCAAGTCGGGGTGGCGGCGGGCCGTCTACGTCGCCACCGGCAAGCTCGTGAACCCCGGCGAGGGGCCCGCCGACCGCCGCCGTCGGGAACTCGTGTCGCGCGTGAACCAGCCGCTGCGCGGGTGCCACCGCATCGCGATGCTGAGCCTGAAGGGCGGGGTGGGCAAGACCACCATGACCACCACGCTCGGCTCGACGTTCGCGTCGCTTCGCGGCGACCGCGTGATCGCCGTCGACGCGAACCCGGACGCGGGCACGCTGGCGCAGAAGATCCCCATCGAGACCACGGCGACGGTGCGGCACCTGTTGCGCGACGCCGACCGCATCGTGCGCTACAGCGACGTCCGGGCCTACACCTCGCAGGGGCCGAGCAGGCTGGAGATCCTGGCGTCGGACACCGATCCCGCCGTCTCGGAGGCGTTCTCCGAGCAGGACTACCTGCGGGTGTTGTCGGTGCTGGAGCGTTTCTACAACGTCGTGCTCACCGACTGCGGCACCGGTCTGATGCACTCGGCGATGAAGGGTGTGCTCGACTCCGCCGACACGCTCGTGGTGGTGTCGTCGAGCTCGCTGGACGGCGCCCGCAGCGCCTCGGCCACGCTCGACTGGCTGGAGGCGCACGGCTACGGAGACCTGGTGGCCCGGTCGGTGGCGGTGATCAACTCGGTGCGCCCGCGCGCGGGTTCGGTGGATCTCGACCGGCTCACGGCCCATTTCGCGGCGCGGGTGCGCGGGGTGGTGAGCATCCCGTTCGATCCGCACCTCGAAGAGGGCGCGGAGATCGACCTCGACCGCCTGTCGCACGAGACGCGGTCGGCACTGCTCGAACTCGCCGCCACGATCGCCGACGGCTTCGGCAGCGCGGAGCTGTCGCCGTTGCGGTGACGCCACCGCGTCCTGCGCCGTCCTATCAGCGTCGAGCGCCCGAGGATGCCCCGGGCGCTCGTGGGTGTCGTCGGCCGGACCCGATCAGCTGGACTCGTCGTCCTTGTTCTTCTTCTGCTGCTCGGCGATGCGGCGCAGGAACTCGGGGTCGTCGTCCGGTGCGATGGGCTTCTGCTGAGCGGTCACCCCGACACGTTCGGCGCTCAACATGCGCCACAGGAGAAAAGCGACAGTGGCGGCGCCTATCGCCGCGAGCAGGTAGATCATGCTCGCTCCCTTCGGTGTGTCGCGCGGGTAACCCACCCTACTGCACCCGAGATTAACCCTTTTGTCCATTGCGCTGTCCGGGGTGTCCTTCGTGAGGCAGGGGGACCGGGTGGCAGACGAAGGACACCCCGCAGCGCGGGGGTCAGTTCCGAGGACGTTCACTCGCGTCCGTGGTCAGCTCGGCCAGGAGCTGGTTGACCTCGGATTCGCGGAAACGGCGATGGCCCCCAGGTGTGCGAATCGATCCGATCCGACCCGCGGTCGCCCAACGCGTCACCGTTTTCGGGTCCACTCGGAACAATGCGGCGACTTCGCCCGGCGTCAGGAGCCGGCCTCCAGTGCTCGCGGTCACTCTTCGCCTCCTTCACTACTCGGAGGTCACAATCGTGTCACTTCACCCTGTGGGTACTCGAACGGTTGTCCGTGAGTAAAGAGGTAGTAAGGGACAAACGGTGCTGTTCGGGCGCCGGTGGGGTGGTTCGGGACACGGCGTAGCCTCGGGTGGTGTGAGCGACCGCCGATCCGACACGCTTGTCCGTGACCTCACCCTGTACGTGCTCGTCCGATTCGCGCTGGTGGCGGTGATCGCGGGGATCCTCGTGATCTTCCAGGTCCCTCTGCTCGTCGCCCTCATCATCGGGCTGGTCGTCGGACTCCCGCTGGGCCTGTTGCTGTTCCGATCGCTCAACGCTCGGGTGACCGCGGGGCTCGCCGCCCGCAACGAACACCGGGCGCGCGAACGCGCACGTCTGCGTGCCGAGTTGCGCGGGGAACCGCTCCAGGAGGACCCGGTGACCCGCGAGGACACCGAGACCGGCGAGGACGTCCCGGAGTCGCCCGAGAAGCCGGAGCCCGAAGCCACGCCCGAGTCGACGGACGACCGGCCGGGCCCGGGCGAGCGCCCGGAGGGTCGATGAACGACGCGTGGGTGCGCGAGGCCGTCCGCATCATCGAGGCCGACGCCAACCGCAGCGCCGATACTCACCTGCACGTCTTCCCGCTGCCCCCGGAGTGGGGCATCGACCTGTACCTCAAGGACGAGTCCGTCCATCCGACGGGCTCGTTGAAGCACCGGCTCGCCCGGTCGCTGCTGCTCTACGGGCTGGTCAACGGCCGGATCGGCCCCGACACGGTGCTGGTGGAGGCCTCCAGCGGGTCGACGGCGGTGTCGGAGGCCTACTTCGCCCGGATGCTCGGGTTGTCGTTCGTCACCGTGGTGCCACGCAAGACGAGCCGGGAGAAGATCGACCTCATCGAGTTCTACGGGGGCCGGTGCCACTTCGTGGACCGCCCGCCGGACATGTACACCGAGGCCGAGCGGCTCGCGGCGGAGTGCGGCGGCCACTATCTCGACCAGTTCACCTTCGCCGAGCGAGCGACCGACTGGCGCGGGAACAACAACATCGCCGAGTCGGTGTTCACACAGCTGCGCTCGGAGCGGCACCCGGTGCCGTCGTGGATCGTGGTCGGCGCCGGCACGGGAGGCACGAGCGCGACGTTCGGGCGGTACGTCCGCTACCGCAGGCACGACACGAAGATCGCCGTGGTCGATCCCGAGAACTCCGCGTTCTACGGCGCGTGGCAGACGGGGGCCCGCGACTACCAGACGGGCATGCCGTCGCGGATCGAGGGAATCGGGCGTCCCCGGGTGGAGCCGTCGTTCGTGCCCGAGGTGATCGACGAGATGATCCAGGTGCCCGACGCCGGGTCGCTCGCGGCGATCCGGTTCCTCCGCAGCCACACCGGACACTGGGCCGGCGGTTCCACGGGCACGAACCTCTACGGTGCGTTCACCCTCGTCTCGCGCATGCTCGCGCGCGGGGAGCGCGGCAGCGTGGTGACGTTGCTCTGCGACGGCGGGGAACGCTACGCCGGGACCTACTACGACGACGCGTGGCTGGCCGAGCGCGGGTTGGACATCGAACCGCACCTCGCGGCGTTCGACCGGTTTCTGGAGACCGGGGTGTTCCCCGGCTGACGCGGGCCGCGTGCGCTCAGCTCGCCAGCGCGAGCGCGGCACCGGTGAGCACGGCCCACGCGAGCATCGCGAAGCCGGTGTCCCGCAGCACCGGGATGAGCTGCAGTCCGGTGTGCCCGGACGTGACGGTGCGCACCGGGACCACGAGCAGGGCCACCGTCAACAGGCCCACGAACGCCGCGGGATGGACCAGACCCAACGCGATGCTGACGAGCACCGGCACCGTGACGAGCACGAGGTAGAAGCGGCGTGTGCCGGTGTCGCCGAGCCGCACGGCGAGCGTGATCTTGCCCGCGACCCGGTCGGTGGGGATGTCGCGCAGGTTGTTGGCCACGAGCACCGCCATCGACAGGCAGCCGACGGCCACCGCGCAGCCCAGCGCTTCCCAGCTCACGCGCCCGGCCTGCACGTACACCGTGCCGAGCACGGCCGCCAAACCGAAGAAGACGAAGACGGCGACCTCGCCGAACCCGGCGTAGCCGTACGGCCGCGAACCGCCGGTGTAGAACCACGCACCGGCGATGCAGGCGGCCCCCGCCGGCAGCAGCCACCACTGCCCGGTGACGACGACGAGCACGAGCCCCAGCACGGCGGCCAGTCCGAACGACGTGAGTGCCGCGGCCAGCACGGCCCTGGCCGACGCGGCACCCGAACCCACCAGCCGCAGCGGACCGACCCGCGCGGCGTCGGTGCCCTTGACCCCGTCGGAGTAGTCGTTGGCGAAGTTCACGCCCACGATCAGGGCCAGCGCGACGAGCAGCGCCAGCAGCGAGCGCCACCACGACAGCGCGTCGAGCTGGGCCGCGGCTCCCACCCCGGCCAGCACGGGCGCGACGGCGTTGGGCAGCGTGCGTGGCCGGGCGCCCTCGATCCACTCAGCGACGGTTGCCATGCGGGTCATTCTTCGGCATCGGCCGTGCCGTGATCGACGTGGCCGAGCAGAAGGCGGCGCAACGCACTCCGGTCGACCTTGCCGGGGCCGATCAGGGGCAGCTCGTCGACCACCAGGAGTTGCTTCGGTGTCGCGGCGGCGCCGAGGTCGGCCCGCACGGCGTCGCGCACGGAGTCGAGGTCGAGCTCGTCGGTGGTCGCGACCACGGCGGCCACGCGCCGACCCCATTCGGGATCCGGCAGCCCGACGACGCCGGCGGCGCGGACCCCGGGATGCCGGAGCAGCGCGTCCTCCACCTGCCGCGCGGGCACCTTCACCCCACCGGTGTTGATCATGTCGTCGAGGCGGCCGAGGACCTGGAGCCTGCCGTCGTCGGTCCAGCGTCCGACGTCGCTCGTGCGGAACCAGCCGTCGACGAACGCCTCGGCCGTCGCGGCAGGGTCGAGCCGGTACCCGTGGGCCAGCACCGGGCCGGAGACCTCGACGCGGTCGTCGGCGCCGAGGCGGACGCGCACACCGTCGAGGGGATCACCGTCGTACACGCAGCCGCTGGCCGTCTCGCTCATCCCGTACGAGGGGATCACCGACACGCCCGCGCGCTCGGCCCGGCGGCGCAGCTCGTCGGGGTAGGCGGCGCCCCCGAGCACGATCGCGTCGAACCTCGCCACCTGCGCGCCGCCCGCGTCGAGCAACCGGGACAGCTGCGTCGGCACCAGCGCCGTGTAGTGCGGCCCGGGGGAGGACAGGACCTCGCGGGCGGCCTCGTCGAACGCCTCGGGCCGGAAACCGCGGCTCAGGTCGACGACGCCGGGCGTGGTGCCCGCGAGATGCGAGCGCACGAGGACCTGCAGGCCGCCGATGTAGCCGGGCGGAGTGGCCAGCAGCCACCGGCCGGGACCGCCGAGCCGCGCGTGGGTGGCGTGGGCGGAGGCGAGCAGGGCGCGGGCCGAGAGCAACGTGCCCTTCGGGCGTCCGGTGGAGCCCGAGGTGGTGATGATCACCGCGGTGCCGGGTTCCACCGGCTCGTCGGGGCGCATGGCGGCGCGAACGGAGTCGGCGGCCGGGTTGCGCGGATCGAGGGGCAGCACGGCGGGACCGCCGTCGAGGGCGTCGAGCACGGCACGGGTGAGTTCGGCTACCGACTCCACGCTGCCGTCAGACCGGATCACCCGCATGCTTTACGGTCCTTTCACATGGGAGCCATTTCCGGCGTACTGACCTACGTCGCGTTCACCGCGCTGTTCTTCTACATCCTCTACTTCGTCGTGAGGGCCGCCGTGCGTGACGGTGTCCGGGCGGCGCGGCAGGGGCAGGGCGGGCCGACGTCGCCCTGACGCCCTGACGCCCTGACGCGCGGACACGCGTGCGGGAAGTGCGGACACGCGTGCGCAGGGCGCGGACACGATGTCGGGCGGGGTTGGGCCTGCTCAGTAGTAGTACGGGTAGTCCGACCAGTCCGGGTCTCGCTTCTCCAGGAAGGCGTCGCGGCCCTCCACCGCTTCGTCCTGCTGGTAGGCCAGCCGCGTCGTCTCGCCCGCGAACACCTGCTGACCCACGAGGCCGTCGTCGATGAGGTTGAACGCGTACTTGAGCATGCGCTGGGCCGTGGGGGACTTCCCGAGCACCTCCCAGGCCCAGTCCAGTGCCTCGGCCTCCAGCCGCTCGTGCGGCACGGCCTTGTTCACAGAGCCCATCGCGTGCGCTTCCTCCGCCGTGTAGGGCCGGCCGAGGAAGAAGATCTCCCGTGCGAACTTCTGCCCCACCTGCCGCGCCAGGTAGGCGGAGCCGTAGCCGCCGTCGAACGAACCCACGTCGGCGTCGGTCTGCTTGAACCGCGCGTGCTCGGCGGAGGCCAGCGTGAGATCGCACACGACGTGCAGCGAGTGCCCGCCACCGGCGGCCCAGCCGGGCACGACCGCGATCACGACCTTCGGCATGAAGCGGATCAGCCGCTGCACCTCCAGGATGTGCAGCCTGCCCGCGCGGGCGGGATCGATCGTGTCGGACGTCTCGCCGCTCGCGTACTGATAGCCGGAGCGGCCGCGAATACGCTGGTCGCCACCGGAACAAAACGCCCAACCGCCGTCCTTGGGAGAGGGACCGTTGCCGGTGAGCAGGACGCAGCCCACGTCCGAGCTCATCCGGGCATGGTCGAGCGCGCGGTACAGCTCGTCCACGGTGTGCGGGCGGAAGGCGTTACGCACCTCCGGCCGGTCGAACGCGACGCGCACGACGCGCTTGCCGGATCGGCTCTTCCTCGAACGGTGGTATGTGATGTCGGTGAAGTCGAAGCCGGGGACCTCGTCCCATTCGGCGGGGTCGAACAGCTCCGAAACCTGGGTGTGGGGCACGCCTGGGAGAATAGGCCGTGTGCTTCCTCTGACCGACACCCCGGCGCGGCGCCGTCGTCGTGAGTCGTTTCGCGGCGTTGCCGGGGACGGAGTCGACGTCGTCGAGGGGGCCCGCCGGTGAATCCCTCCACAGCGCAGGCTCGCGTGCTCGTGGACGAACTCGTGCGCAACACGGTGTCCCACGTGGTGCTGAGTCCGGGCTCCCGCAACGCCCCTCTGTCGTTCGCGCTGCACGACGCCGCGGCGGCGGGCAGGCTCACGCTGCACGTGCGCATCGACGAGCGCAGTGCGGCCTTCCTGGCTCTGGGCATCGCCGCGCGCACGGGCAGGCCGGTCGCGGTGGTGTGCACGTCGGGCACGGCGGCCGCGAACTTCCACCCCGCGGTGCTGGAGGCCGACCGGGCGGGGGTGCCGTTGATCGTGCTGACGGCCGACCGGCCGCCGGAGCTGCGGGCCGCGGGGGCGAACCAGGTCGTGGAGCAGCGCCACCTGTACGGCGGCGCGGTGCGCTACTTCGACGAGCTCGCCGTCGCCGAGCGCAAGCCGGGGCAGAACGCGTACTGGCGCAGCCAGATCTGCCGGGCCTGGAACGCCGCGTACGGCGAGTGGCGGTGCGGGCCGGTGCACCTCAACATCCCGTTCCGCGAGCCGCTCGTGCCCGAGCCAGTCGGCACCGCCGGGGCCGACTGGCCCGAATCCCTCGACGGCAGGCCGCAGGGTGCGCGGTGGACCGAGCTGCCCGATTTCGGCGCGCTCCCGTCGTTCGTGGTGCCGTCGGCCCGGCACGGCCTGGTGATCGCGTGTGACGCCGGGGTGCGGGCGGCCAGCGAGTGGGCCGAACTGCACGGCTGGCCCGTGATCGCGGAGACCGGTGGCCTGGGGCTCGGGGGCACGACGGCGATCTCCGCCGGCGTGTGGCTGCTCGGGTTGGAGGAGTTCGTCGCCGAGCACAAGCCGGAGCAGGTGCTGTGCATCGGCAGGCCCACCGTCTTCCGGCAGGTGCAGCGCGTGCTGTCGGACTCGGACGTCGAGGTGCTGCTCGTGCGGCCCGACTCCGACTGGCCCGCCCCGGCGCACAACGTGCGGCAGGTGGGGCAGTGGTTCGACGAACCGGCGAAGCCCGCCGACCCGGAGTGGCTGCTGCGCTGGCGCCGGGCCGACGCGGCCGCCACGGCGGCGGTGCGGGAGACCCTGGCCGACGCGCCGTGGCCGAACGGGCTGAGTGTGGCGAACGAGCTGGTGGAGAACCTGCCCGAGGACTCCCTGCTGGTGGTGGGTTCGTCCAACCCGACGCGGGACGTCGCGCTCGTCGGCGGGTGCAGACCGGACGTGCTGGTGCACCGCAACCGCGGGGTCGCGGGCATCGACGGCACGCTGTCCACGGCCTCGGGCGCGGCGCTGGTGCACCCCGGGCCGTCGTACGCCTTCGTGGGCGATCTGACCTTCCTGCACGACGTCAACGGCCTGCTCACGGGGCCGTCGGAGCTCCGCCCCGATCTCACGGTCGTGGTGCTCAACGACGACGGCGGCGGGATCTTCTCGTTGTTGGAGCAGGGCGAGGAGGAGCATCGGGGCAGCTTCGAGCGGATCTTCGGAACTCCCCACGGCGCCGACCTGTCCGCTCTCTGCGCGGGATACGGGGTGCCGCACACGCTCGCCGAGTCGCGGGCGGCGCTGCGTGAGGCGCTCCGGCCCGCTCCCGGGCTGCGCGTGGTGGAGGTGCGGGTCGACCGTTCCCGGCGCCGGGACCTGCACGCGGGGCTGCGGGCCGCGGTGGCGAGGGCCGTCGGCACCCGGTAGGGGACACGCCACTTTCGCCCGTGTTTCCACGGTGGTCGGAGCACTACCGTTCGTGAGCATGCGCAAACGAACACGTGTCTACGCCGCCGGTGTGGCGACGAGCCTGGCAGCGGTGCTGACGGCCACCACGGCGAGCGCCGCGCCCGCGCCCGGAACGCCCGGGGTCGGCGACCCGTACTACCCAGGCGACGGCAACGGGGGCTACGACGTCATCCACTACGACATCCGGCTCACCTACGAGCCGGGCACCGACCACCTCTCCGGCACCACGACGATTCTCGCGACGCCCACGGCGGAGCTGTCGAGCTTCAACCTCGACTTCGCCCTGGACGTCGAGTCGGTGCGGGTGAACAACCGCCCGGCGCGGGTCGATCGTGATCCCGCCGACCCGACCGAGGTCGTGGTCACCCCGGCCGCCGAGCTGGCGCCCGGTGAGCCGATGACGGTCGTGGTCCGCTACGCCGACACCCCGTCGGAGGTGGAGGTGAACGGTTTCACCGCGTGGAAGCGCACCGACACCGGGGCCCTGGCCGTCGACGAGCCGCACGTCGCCGAGTGGTGGTACCCCTCGAACGACCACCCGACCGACAAGGCGACCTACGACGTGTCGGTGGCGGTGCCCGACGACGTCGCCGCCCTGTCGAACGGCGTGCTCACGGGACAGAGCAAGACCCGCGCGGGATGGACGCGCTGGAACTGGCGCAGCGCCGAGCCGCAGGCCACGTACCTGACGTTCCTCGCCGTGGGCGACTACGACGTGCGTTCGTCCACCACACCGAGCGGGCTGCCGAGCCTCAACGCCTACGACGCGGGGCTGGGAGAGATCCGCCCGGCGGCCGAGGCGAGTGTGGAGCGCACCCCCGAGGTCGTGGAGTTCCTGGAGGAGCTGTTCGGGCCGTATCCGTTCGAAGCGCAGGGCGGCGTGGTCACGCACGGCCTGGGCTTCGCGTTGGAGACGCAGACGCGGTCCGTCTACGACGCCGGGTTCTTCAGCCGGGGGTCGAACATGTCGGTCGTGGTGCACGAGAACGCTCACCAGTGGTTCGGCGACTCCGTGTCGCTCGGGGCGTGGAGCGACATCTGGCTCAACGAGGGCTTCGCGAGCTACGCCGAGTTCCTGTGGTCGGAGCACGCCGGTGAGGGCACGGCCGCCGAGCTCGCCCAGTACCTCTACGACTCGATCCCGGCCGACGACCCGTTCTGGCAGGTGCTGCCCGGTGACCCGGGGGCGGAGAACCAGTTCCACGCGGCGGTCTACGACCGCGGTGCGCTCGCCGCGCACGCGCTGCGCACGACGGTGGGCGACGAGGTGTTCGTCGAGATCCTGCGCACGTGGCTCGACACCTACCGCGGTACCCACGCCACGCTGGACGACTTCGTGGCGCTGGCCGAGGAGCTGTCGGGAACGCAGCTCGACGAGGTGTTCGACACCTGGCTGTTCACGAAGGGCAAGCCCGAGGTCGGACCGAACGGCGCCTCGGCGGACTCGGCGGCGAGGACGACCGCGGTCACCGAGCCGGAGTCGTTCCGCGAGATCTCCTTCACGCACGAGCAGCTGGCGAAGCGCCACTAGCTCGGTCGATATGCTCGCCGTGTGAACCTCGACGGCCCCGAGTCCACCCAGGAAGCACAGGCGCCCGAGGCGCGACGCGCGCACGCTCTGCGCCTCGGTGCCTGGGGCGTGCTCGGGGCCGCCTCGGTGATCACGTTGCTGGCGGTACTGGTGGTGCTGGGCGCGTTCCGCAACGACCAGGTGATCGCCGAGAACCACGGCACGGCCACGGCCCTGGTCGAACAGGTCATGTTCGACCGCACGCTCATCCGCTACGACACCCCCGACGGGGTGTCGCACAGCCCCGAGAACGGGGTGCTCTACCCGGACGGCCTCACCGCGGGGCAGCTCGTGCGCATCGAGTACGACACCACCGACCCGGAGCTCGCCAAGGTCGCGGGGCGGACGTGGTTGCTGACGCTGCTGCCCGTGTCGACGACGCTGCTGTTCACGTGGCTCGTCGCCGGCCCGCTGGTGTGGTTCCTCCGCTCGCGCCTGCGCACGCTGTCGGCGTCGTCCGGGCCCGCGCGGACTCCCGAGACGTCGGTGCCGCGCCAGGGCTGACCCGGCCGCGCGACCACCCGCACGACCAGCCGGAACGACCTTCGTGAACCGTGCCGAGGCGGGCCCGCGCTTCGGTCGCGTGCTGCTCGGCCTGCGGGTTCGTACGTCGGCCGAAGGGGCCCGACTAGACTCCCGCCATGGCCCGAGCGAGCCTGGACAAGGACCCAGCCGATGTCGCCGCGATGTTCGACGGCGTCGCGAAGCGTTACGACCGCACGAACTCCGTGATGACGTTCGGCTTCGACCGCCGGTGGCGGGTCATCACGGGCCGGGTGCTCGACGCCCGTCCCGGCGAGCGGGTGCTCGACCTGGCCGCCGGAACCGGGGTGTCCACCGAGGAGTACGCCAGAGGCGGCGCGTGGTGCGTCGCGGCCGACTTCTCGCTCGGCATGCTCCAGGGAGGCCGCGACCGCGGACTGCCGATGGTGGCCGCCGACGCGCTGAAGCTGCCGTTCGCCGACGAGTCCTTCGACGCGGTCACGATCTCGTTCGGCCTGCGCAACTTCGTCGACACCTCCGCGGCCCTGACCGAGATAGCGCGGGTCGTCAAGCCCGGCGGCAGGCTGGTCGTGTGCGAGGTGTCGACGCCCACGTTCGCGCCCATCCGGTTCGTCTACCGCAAGTTCGCCCTGCGGCTGATGACCTGGTTCGGCAGGCGGGTCTCGTCGAACCCGGACGCGTACGTCTACCTGTTCGAATCCATGCTGACCTGGCCGAACCAGCGGCGGCTTGCGGAGATCATCGCCGACTCGGGGTGGCGCAGCGTCGAGTGGATGAACCTCACGTTCGGCGTCGTGGCCATCCACCGTGCATGGAAGGCGAAGAGCGCCTCGTAGACTCGCCGCATGACTCACGACGCGGAGGTCATCGTCGTCGGTGCGGGCCCGGCGGGCTCCACCGTCGCCACCTATCTCGCCCGGGCGGGCGTCGACGTGCTCGTACTCGAGAAGACGAGCTTCCCTCGCCCGAAGGTGTGTGGTGACGGACTCACGCCCCGCGGCGTGAAGCAGCTCATCGACCTCGGCATCGACACCAGCCAGGAAGCGGGCTGGGTGCACAACCGGGGCCTGCGCATCCTCACCGGTGAGCTGACGCTGGAACTCGACTGGCCGGACCTCACCGCCTACCCGCCGTACGGTGTCTCGCGCACGCGCCAGGACTTCGACGACCTGCTCGCGAAGACGGCCGTCAAGGCCGGGGCGCGCCTGCTGGAGCGCACCACCGTGACCGGCGCGATCACCGACGAGCGCACCGGCCGGGTGGTCGGCGTCGAGGCGAAGCAGGGACCCGAGCGCAAGCCCGTCACCTACCGCGCGCCGCTCGTGCTGGCGTGCGACGGGGTGTCGGCGCGGCTCGCACTGTCGGTCGGCATCCAGAAGAACGACAGCAGGCCGATGGGCGTCGCGGTGCGCCGCTACTACCGCAGTCCCCGTCACGACCAGGCGTACATCGAGGGGCACCTGGAGCTGTGGGACCGCAGCGACCCGCGCAACCCCGCCCTGCTGCCGGGTTACGGCTGGGCGTTCCCACTCGGCGACGGCACCGTCAACGTCGGTCTGGGCATGCTGTCGACGTCGAAGTCCTTCCGCAGCATCGACTACCGCGCGCTGCTGCGGTCGTGGCTCGACTCGACCCCGGAGGAGTGGGGTTACCGCGAGGAGAACGCGGTCGGGCGCGTCGGCGGAGCGGCCATCCCCATGGGCTTCAACCGCACACCGCACTACCGCGACGGCCTGTTGCTGCTGGGTGACGCCGGCGGCATGGTGAGTCCCTTCAACGGCGAGGGCATCGCGGCCGCGATGGAGTCGGCGCGGTTGGCCGCCGACCACGTGGTACAGGCGCTCGCCCGCCCGGAGGGGCCGTCCCGGGAGCGGGCGCTACAGGGCTACCCGCGTGCGGTGGCCGATCTGATGGGCGGCTACTACCGCCTGGGCAACCTCTTCGCCAAGGCCATCGGCAACCCGAAGGTCATGCGCGCCGCGACCAAGTACGGCCTGCGCATCCAGCCGCTGATCCCGTTGGTGTTCAAGGGCCTGTCGGGTTGTTACGACCCGAAGGGCGGCGACGCCGTCGACCGCCTCGTCGCCACGCTGTCACGGCTCGCGCCCGCGCCGCGCTGACGGTCGGCGGAGGCGGTCCGACACGTCCCACGCCCCAGTGGGAAAGATCACAGTACGCCCGTACTCCTATGTGGCGGGGGCCACGTATCGGAGTGTTTTGTGCAGGTCGCACAGGGTGTCCACCGAGGGGCCAGAACGCCCTTGACGTCGCCGTACCGCATCTGGTTGCGCCGGGGGGCTAGCGACAAGGTGTGAGTTGCGTCTTACACTGCACCCATGTTTTGTGAAGGGCTTCACAACCGCGTAGGGCGGCTTGTGAACGGCTTCACAAGCCGGGTTGGTTGCGCCGTTCGTGACAGAGGTGGTCGAGAACACAAAGTAAGGCGGTCCTTACCCACAGCGGTGTGGCGTAGGTCCCTTAGAGTCTCGCCACGACAGTCAGTTGTCGACCATGTCCGTTACGCAGCGGCGCGTGAAAGGATGGTGCCGCAGTGATTCCCTCGATCTCCTCGGTGTCCGCGGTAGAGGTTCTGGCGCAGGGGAGCGCGGATTCCGGCCTCGGCGTTTTCCTCCCACTCGTCCTGTTGCTCGCGCTCGCGCTCGCGTTCGCGCTCTTCTCCGTCCTGTTGGGACCGTTGCTCGGCCCCAGCCGGTACAACAAGGCCAAGCTCTCCGCCTACGAGTGCGGTATCGAGCCGTCCCCGCAGCCGCTCGTGGGCGGCGGCCGCATGAACATCGCCTACTACGTCACGGCGATGCTCTTCATCCTCTTCGACATCGAGATGGTGTTCCTCTTCCCCTACGCCGTGTCGGCGGACTTCCTGGGGCTGTGGGGAGTCGCGGCCGTCTCGGTGTTCATCGCGACGTTCTTCATCGCCGACATCTACGTGTGGCGGCGCGGCGGGCTGGATTGGAACTGATCGAACCATGGGTCTCGAAGAGAAGCTCCCGAACGGCATCCTGCTGGCGACGCTGGAGGGCGTGGTCAACTGGGCGCGCAAGAACTCGATGTGGCCGGCCACGTTCGGTCTCGCCTGCTGCGCCATCGAGATGATGACCACCGGCGGTTCGCGCTACGACATCTCGCGGTTCGGCATGGAGCGCTTCAGTGCCACGCCCCGCCAGGCCGACCTGATGATCGTCGCGGGCCGGGTCACGCAGAAGATGGCCCCGGTCCTGCGCCAGATCTACGACCAGATGGCCGAGCCCAAGTGGGTGCTCGCCATGGGCGTGTGCGCCTCCTCGGGCGGGATGTTCAACAACTACGCCGTCGTGCAGGGCGTCGACCACATCGTTCCGGTCGACATGTACCTGCCCGGATGTCCGCCGAGGCCCGAGATGTTGCTCGACGCGATCCTCAAGCTCCACGCCAAGGTGCAGGACGAGCCGATGGGTCCGCGGCGGGCGGCGCTGCGGGCCGAGAGCGGGAAGCAGACGGAAATCATCCCGTCGTCGATCAAGTTCGCGAAAAAGTGATGGGCATGCCTGACGAGAAGCCAGAGACCGGCGGCGAACTGTCGAGCGCCGAGCACAGTGAGCAGGGTCTGCGCCCCCAGGGCTCCGAGCCCGCGCGTCCCGTCGAGCCTGTGGTCGCGGGGCGGGAACGCCACGGCATGTTCGGGGTCTCCGGGAGCGGTGACACCTCGGGTTACGGCGGCCTCCGGCTGCCCGCGTACTCGCCGCCGCCCGCCGAGCGGCCCTACGGCGGCTGGTTCGACGAGTTCGCCGACGAGTTCTTCGCGGCGTTGTCGGACAACGGGATTCCCGCCGAGGCGATCCAGCAGGTGACGGTCGACCGCGGCGAGATCACGTTCTACGTGCAGCGCGAGCACCTCGTGGCGATCTGCCGGACGCTGCGCGACGACCCGGGCCTGCGGTTCGAACTGTGCGCGTCGGTGTCCGGTGTGGACTACGGCGTGGACGTTCCCCAGCGGCTGCACTCGGTGTACCACCTGCTGTCGATGACGTACCGGCGGCGGATCCGCCTCGAGGTCACGCTGGACGTCGACGACCCGCACGTGCCGTCCGTCGTGGACGTCTACCCGACGGCCGACTGGCAGGAGCGCGAGGCCTACGACATGTTCGGCATCGTCTACGACGGCCACCCGGCGCTGACCCGGATCCTCATGCCGGACGACTGGGAAGGCCACCCGCAGCGGAAGGACTACCCGCTGGGCGGCATCCCGGTGGAGTACAAGGGCGCGGAAATCCCGCCTCCCGACACGCGGAGGTCCTACTCATGACCACGAGCGACCGCATCGCCGACGCGAGCACCGGCACGGACACGACGGCCGAGGGCAGCACGGGCGGTGCCACCGACACGCGGTACGCCGAGCACCGCGAGACCACCGAAGGTCGCGTGTACACGGTCAGCGGTGGCGACTGGGACGACGTCCTCTCCGACGCCGACCAGGCCGAACGCATGATCATCAACATGGGGCCGCAGCACCCGTCGACCCACGGCGTGCTGCGACTCGTGCTGGAGATGGAGGGCGAGACCGTCACTCAGCTCCGGTCGGTGATCGGCTACCTCCACACCGGTATCGAGAAGAACACCGAGTACCGCACGTGGACCCAGGGCGTCACCTTCGTGACGCGCATGGACTACCTCTCGCCGCTGTTCAACGAGATGGGCTACTGCATGGCGGTGGAGAAGCTCCTCGACATCGAGGTGCCCCGCCGCGCGCAGCTGCTGCGGATCATGCTGATGGAGCTGAACCGCATCGCCTCCCACCTCGTGTACATCGCCACGGGCGGCATGGAACTCGGCGCCACCACCGCGATGACGCTCGGGTTTCGTGAGCGCGAGGAGGTCCTGCACCTGCTCGAACACCTCACGGGGCTGCGCATGAACCACGCGTTCATCCGGCCCGGTGGGCTCGCGCAGGACATGCCGGAGGACTTCGACGAGAAGGTCACCGAGTTCTGCAAGGTGATGGACAAGCGGCTGCCGCTGTACGACAAGCTGTTCACCGGACAGCCGATCTGGCGCAACCGCCTCAAGGGCGTGGGGTACCTGCCTCTCGACGCCTGCCTCGCGCTGGGCGTCACCGGCCCGGTGCTGCGGTCGGCGGGACTTCCGTGGGACCTGCGCAAGGTCGAGCCGTACTCCGGCTACGAAGAGATCGACTTCGACGTGCCGACGTCCACCGACGCCGACTGCTGGGCGCGCTACCTCCTGCGCGTGGAGGAGATGCACCAGTCGTTGCGGATCGTCCGGCAGGTGCAGAAGATGCTGGAGCCGGGCCCGGTGATGGTCGAGGACCGCAAGATCGCGTGGCCGGCGCAGCTGTCCATCTCCAGCGACGGACTGGGCAACTCCCTCGAACACGTCCGCAAGATCATGGGCCAGTCGATGGAGTCGCTCATCCACCACTTCAAGCTGGTCACGGAGGGTTTCCAGGTCCCGCCCGGCCAGGTGTACACCGCCGTGGAGTCGCCACGAGGCGAGCTCGGGTTCCACGTCGTGTCCGACGGCGGCACCAGGCCGCTGCGTTGCCACGTGCGCGAACCGAGCTTCGTGAACCTGCAATCGATGCCTGCCATGGCGGAGGGCGGCCTCGTCGCCGACGTCATCGCAGCCATCGCCTCGATCGACCCGGTGATGGGGGGAGTGGACCGATGACCACACCGTCGCAGCAGCCGTCGCAGACACCGAAGCCCGGTTCGCAGCCGGCCGAGCAGACCTACGCGGCCGCGTCGGACGACGTGGACGTCGCGGCCATCTCGCCGGTGAGCGACGACGGCGAACGGCTGCGTGAGACGCCGCCCGCCGACCCGTTCGGGCCCGACATCGACGCCGAGGCGAAGGAACTCGCCGCGCGCTATCCGCAGTCGCGCTCGGCGCTCCTGCCGATGCTGCACCTCGTGCAGTCGGTGCAGGGGTACGTGAGCCAGGAGGGCATCGCGTTCTGCGCCCGGCAGCTCGATCTCAGCGAAGCCGAGGTCAGCGCCGTCGCCACCTTCTACACGATGTACAAGCGCAGGCCGTGCGGCCAGCACCTGGTGAGCGTGTGCACCAACACGCTGTGCGCGGTGCTCGGTGGCGACGACATCTACAAGAAGCTGTCGGAGCACCTCGGCGAGGACGGCAAGCCCCTCGGACACGAGGAGACGTCGGGTGAACCGGGTGAGACCGGCTCCATCACGTTGGAGCACGCCGAGTGCCTGGCGGCGTGCGACCTCGGCCCGGTGCTGCAGGTCAACTACGAGTACTTCGACAACCAGACGCCCTCCTCGGCGGTCGAGCTCGTCGACGCGTTGCGGCGTGGCGAGAAGCCGCAGCCGACACGCGGCGCACCGCTGACGGACTTCCGTTCGGTGGAGCGCCAGCTCGCCGGATTCTTCCCCGAGGAAGAGGACGTGTTCCGATCCGATGTGGACGCTCCTTCGCAGGCCGTGGAGACCTTGCGAGGAGCGCAGCTCGCCGCGGATCGCGGGTGGACGGCGCCGGTGATGCCGGAGAACGCCCCGTTGCCGGAGGTGGAGGCGAAATGAACGACGCTGCTTTCTCACGTTCGTGGAGCCGACCGGGGTGGGCCCCCGCTGTGGCAGATGCGTCTGCCGCAGTAGGGGAGGGTGTCCCGCAGGGCGAGGTGGAGGCGAAATGACAGCGGATGCTTTGACCCCGGTTCTGACGAAGCGGTGGCTCTCGCCGCAGTCGTGGCGGTTGGCGACCTACGAGAAGTTGGAGGGCTACACGGCCCTGCGCAAGGCATTGTCCGGTACCCCGGAGCAGCTGGTGAAGCTGGTCAAGGACGCCGGGCTGCGGGGTCGCGGCGGCGCCGGCTTCCCGGCGGGCGTGAAGTGGTCGTTCATGCCGCCGAACGAGGACAAGCCGCACTACCTGGTGATCAACGCCGACGAGGGTGAGCCGGGCACGTGCAAGGACATCCCGTTGATGATGGCCGACCCGCACTCGCTCATCGAGGGTTGTGTGATCGCCGCCTACGCCATGCGGTCGCATCACTGCTTCATCTACGTGCGTGGGGAGGCGTTGCACCCGATCCGCAGGCTCAACTCGGCCGTGCGGGAGGCGTACCAGGCGGGTTACCTCGGCAAGAACATCCTGGGTACCGGTTACGACCTCGACATCACGGTGCACGCGGGCGCGGGTGCCTACATCTGCGGTGAGGAGACGGCGCTGCTCGACTCGCTGGAGGGTCGTCGTGGTCAGCCGCGGTTGAAGCCGCCGTTCCCGGCGGCCGCCGGTCTGTACGCCGCACCCACCACCGTGAACAACGTCGAGACGATCGCGAGCGTTCCCTACATCGTCAACGGCGGTGCCGACTGGTTCCGGAAGATGGGCACGGAGAAGTCGCCCGGCCCGAAGATCTACTCGATCTCCGGGCACGTGGAGAAGCCGGGTCAGTACGAGGCCCCGCTCGGCACGACGCTGCGGGAGCTTCTGGAGCTGGCGGGCGGCATGAAGGACGGCATCCCGCTCAAGTTCTGGACTCCGGGCGGGTCGTCGACACCGCTGTTCACCGCGGAGCACCTGGACGTGCCGCTCGACTTCGAGGGTGCGGCCGAGGCCGGGTCGATGCTGGGCACGACCGCCGTGATGGTGTTCAACGAGACGGTGTCGGTGCCGTGGGCCGTGATGAAGTGGACCCAGTTCTACGAGCACGAGTCGTGCGGCAAGTGCACGCCGTGCCGCGAGGGCACCTACTGGCTGGCGCAGATTCTGGAGCGCATGGTCGAAGGCCGGGGCACCGAAGAGGACATCGACACGCTGCTCGACGTCTGCGACAACATCCTCGGCCGGTCGTTCTGCGCGCTCGGCGACGGTGCCACGAGCCCCATCACCAGTGGCATCAAGTACTTCCGCGACGAGTTCGTCGCACTGTGTGAGAAGAACCGGGCGAGCTCGCCCGAATTGGTGGGAGCATCATGACCATCGCACCCGAGGCCGCCTCGAAGGACGAGATCCCGGTTCCCGAGGGCCACGTCAAGCTCACCATCGACGGTGAGGAGGTCGTCGCCCCCAAGGGCGAGTTGCTGATCCGTACCGCCGAGCGGATGGGCACGGTCATCCCGCGATTCTGCGACCACCCGCTGCTCGACCCGGCGGGCGCGTGCCGCCAGTGCCTGGTCGAGGTGGAGATGGGCGGGCGGCCGATGCCGAAGCCGCAGGCCGCGTGCACGATGACCGTGGCCGACGGCATGGTGGTGAAGACGCAGCGCACCTCGCCCGTCGCCGACAAGGCGCAGCAGGGTGTGATGGAGCTGCTGCTCATCAACCACCCGCTCGACTGCCCGATCTGCGACAAGGGCGGCGAGTGCCCGCTGCAGAACCAGGCGATGGCGCACGGGCGGCCCGAGTCCCGCTTCCAGGACCGCAAGCGCACGTTCCCGAAGCCGTTGCCGATCTCGACGCAGGTGCTGCTCGACCGCGAGCGGTGCGTGCTCTGCCAGCGGTGCACGCGGTTCTCGTCGCAGATCGCGGGCGACCCGTTCATCGACCTGCTGGAGCGCGGTGCGCAGCAGCAGATCGGCACGTCCGAGACCGCCGACGTCCTCGGAGGCCTGACGAGCGAGAATGAGGGACGCGCTCGTCGAGGCCGACCGGGTGCGGGTGTCCCGCAAGAAACGTCCGCATCCAGGACCAGCGGTGGCACGCCGTTCCAGTCGTACTTCTCGGGCAACACCATCCAGATCTGCCCGGTGGGTGCGTTGACCAGCGCCCAGTACCGGTTCCGCTCGCGCCCGTTCGACCTGGTGTCGTCGCCGAGCGTGTGCGAACACTGCTCGGTGGGTTGTGCGATGCGCACGGACTTCCGGCGCGGCAAGGTGATGCGTCGCCTCGCCGGGGACGACCCGCAGGTCAACGAGGAATGGCTGTGCGACAAGGGCCGCTTCGCGTTCCGGTACGCCGGGGCGGCCGACCGCATCCGCCACCCGCTCGTGCGCAACCGCGACACGGGCGAGCTGGAGCGGGCCTCGTGGACCGAGGCGTTGCAGGTGGCCGCGGAAGGGTTGGCGAAGGCACGCGACGGCCGCGGAGCCGGCGTGCTGCCGGGCGGCAGGCTCACGGTCGAGGACGCCTACGCCTACAGCAAGTTCGCCAGGGTGGCGCTGCGGACCAACGACATCGACTTCCGGGCCCGGGCGCACTCGGCGGAGGAACTGGACTTCCTCGCCTCGCACGTCCTCGGCACCACGCCGGAGAACGGAGTCACCTTCGACCAGCTCGAAGCCGCGCCACTGGTGTTGTGCGTGGCGTTCGAGCCGGAGGAGGAGGCTCCCGTGCTGTTCCTGCGGTTGCGCAAGGGCGCCCGCGACAAGGGCACGAAGCTCGTCCACATCGGTCAGTGGACCACCCCGGCGGTGAAGAAGACCCTCGGCGAGTTGCTGGCCTGCGCGCCGGGCGCCGAGGCGGGCGCCGTCGACGCGCTGGCGGAGCACGCTCCCGACGTCGACGAGCAGCTGCGGGCGGAGGGCTCGGTCGTGCTCGTCGGCGAGCGGGCTGCCGAGATCCCCGGCCTGTACTCGGCGTTGCACCGGTTGTCCGAGCGCACGGGAGCCCCGATCGCGTGGGTCCCGCGGCGGGCGGGCGAGCGGGGTGCGCTCGAAGCGGGTGCTCTGCCGACGTTGCTTCCCGGCGGGGCGGCCGTCACCGACGACGCCGCCCGCGCGACGCTCGAACGCGCGTGGAACCTCGACGCCGGATCGCTGCCCGCGCAGCCGGGTCGCGACACGACGGCGATCCTCACCGCCGCCCGCAACGGCGACCTCGACGGTCTGCTGGTGGGCGGTGTGGAGCTCGCCGACCTGCCCGATCCGGAGCTCGCGCTCGAAGCCGTGCGCCGCTGCGGCTTCGTGGTCAGCCTCGAACTGCGGCCCAGCGAGGTCACCGGCCACGCCGACGTGGTGCTGCCCATCGCGCCGGTCGACGAGAAGTCGGGCACCTACCTCAACTGGGAGGGGCGCAGGCGCGAGTTCTCGGTGACGCTGGACGGCACCGGCGCGCTGCCCGACTGCCGGGTCCTCGACACGCTCGCCGTCGAGATGGACGCGGACCTGTTCACGCAGACGCCCGCCGCCGCGGCCGGCGACTTCACCCGGAGCACGAACGACCTCGCCGGAGCACCGCACGCGGCTCCCGACGTGCCGAGCCCGTCGGTGGCGTCGCCCGAGCCGGGGAAGGCGCTGCTCGCGACCTGGCGTCAGCTCCTCGACGACGGGGTGCTGCAGGACGACGAGCCGCACCTCGCGGGCACCGCGCGCCGGGTGGTGGCGAGGATCCCGCGCTCCCTGGCGGACTCGCTCGGCGACCCGGCGTCGGTGACGGTGTCCACCGACCGCGGCGCGGTGACGCTGCCCGCGGAGGTCGCCGACCTTCCCGACGGCGTCGTGTGGCTGCCGGGCAACTCGCCGGACTCGAAGCTCCGAGCCACGCTCGGGGTCGGACACGGCGCCGTGGTGTCGATCGCTGCCGGAGGTGAACGGTGAGCCCAGCGACCTCGATGGTTCCCTTCCTCGCGCAGGCCGAAGAGCCGATGACGAGGGCGGAACTGCTGGCGGACGACCCGCTGTGGTTGATCCTGCTGAAGGCCGTCGTCATCCTCCTGATCGGTCCGATCCTGACGGTGTTCCTCATCGTCATCGAGCGCAAGGTCATCGGCCGGATGCAGAACCGGCCCGGCCCCAACCGGGTCGGACCGGGCGGTTGGCTGCAGTCGCTCGCCGACGCGCTCAAGCTGCCGTTCAAGGAACAGATCATTCCGGACACGGCAGACCGCAAGATCTACTTCCTCGCGCCCGTCATCACCGTGGTGCCCGCCCTGGTCGGGCTCGCGGCGATCCCGTTCGGGCCCGAGGTCACGATCTTCGGCGAACGCACCGTGCTGCAGCTGATCGAACTGCCCGTCAGCGTGCTGCTGGTCCTGGCCGGCGCGTCGGTCGGGGTGTACGGCATCGTGCTCGCCGGGTGGTCGTCCGGCTCGCCGTATCCGCTGCTCGGTGGGCTCCGCTCGGCCGCGCAGGTGATCTCCTACGAGATCGCGATGGGACTGTCGATCGTGGGCGTGGCGCTGTACGCCCAGTCGCTGTCCACCGGTGAGATCGTGGACGCGCAGGCGAGCGGCTGGTACTTCTACCTGCTCCTGCCGAGCTTCGTCATCTACCTGATCTCGATGGTCGGCGAGACGAACCGGGCGCCGTTCGACCTGCCCGAGGCGGAGTCGGAGCTGGTCGGTGGTTTCCACACCGAGTACAGCTCGATGAAGTTCGCGATGTTCTTCCTCGCCGAGTACACCAACATGGTCATCGTCTCGGCGTTCGCCACCACGCTCTTCCTCGGCGGCTGGATGTTCCCGTTCGTGGGCCTCGACTCGCCGCTCAACCAGGGCTGGTGGCCGGTCCTGTGGTTCTTCGGCAAGATGGCCGTCCTGCTGTTCGGCTTCGTCTGGCTGCGGGGCACGCTGCCGCGGTTCCGCTACGACCAGTTCATGAAGCTCGGCTGGAAGGTCCTCATCCCGGTCGGCCTGGTCTGGATCATGGTCATCTCCGCGATCAGGGCGCTGCGCACCGACGGCAACGTGTCCACCACGCAGATCCTCGTCGTGGGCGGGATCATCATCGCCGTCCTGGTGCTGCTCACCCTGTTGCTGCCGGAGAAGCAGGCCCCCGAGTCGGACGCCGTACCCGTCACCGGCAGCGACTACCCGTTGCCGCCGCTCGACCTCGCGGTGCCCACGACGACCCCGCGTCAGAAGGCGTTGAAGGCGAAACAGCGCTCGGCCCGCAAGTCCGTCGAGAACGGACAGTCGGAGGCCGAGAAGGCCGACGAAGCCGAGCGGGCGGAGCCGGCGTCGGTCACCTCAGGTAAGGAGAACAGCGATGGGGATGTTTGATCCCATCAAGGGCTTCGGTGTCACCTTCGCGACGATGTTCAAGAAGGTGGCCACGGAGGAGTACCCGGAGATCGGGGCCCCGGCCGCGCCGCGCTACCACGGCCGCCACCAGCTCAACCGGCATCCGGACGGGCTGGAGAAGTGCGTCGGCTGCGAGCTGTGCGCCTGGGCGTGCCCCGCCGACGCGATCTTCGTCGAGGGCGGCGACAACACCGACGAGGAGCGGTACTCGCCGGGGGAGCGGTACGGCAAGGACTACCAGATCAACTACCTGCGGTGCATCGGCTGCGGCCTGTGCGTCGAGGCGTGCCCCACCCGCTCCCTCACGATGATCAACTTCTACGAGCTGGCGGACGACGACCGGCAGAAGCTGATCTACACGAAGGAAGACCTGCTCGCGCCGTTGCTCCCGGGCATGGAGCAGCCGCCGCACCCGATGCGCCTCGGTGACGACGAGCAGGACTACTACGTGAGGGGACCCGAGCTCGCCCGGCAGCGCGGCGTGCCTTCCGGCGAGGTGGTCGAGACGTCCGGAGAGAAGGCAGCACAATGACCACCGGGATGACGCTGACGGCGTTGACCGCGCCGCTGACGAACACCGTGCTCGCGCAGGCCGACGCCGGTGTGTCCACGGGTGAGGCGGTCGCGTTCTGGATCCTCGGGCCGCTGGCGTTGGCCGGGGCGCTCGGCATGGTGTTCGCCCGCAACGCCGTGCACTCGGCGCTGTGGCTGGTGCTGACGATGCTCTCCCTCGGGATGCTGTACCTCACCCAGGGGGCGCAGTTCCTCGGCTTCACCCAGATCATCGTCTACACCGGCGCGATCATGATGCTGTTCCTGTTCGTGCTCATGCTGGTGGGGCGCGAGTCGTCCGACTCGGTGGTCGAGGTGCTGCGAGGACAACGCCTGACGGCCGGTCTCGTCGGGATCGGCGTCGCCGTGTTGCTGGCCGCCGCGCTGACCCGCGCCATCGCGAACGTCACGCCCGCACAGCCGCTCGACCCGTGGAGCGAGGAGGGTGGTGGCGCCGGCGGCCTCGGCCGTCTGATCTTCACCGACTACCTGTTCCCGTTCGAGTTGACGGCGGCGTTGCTGATCACCGCTGCGATGGCGGGCATGGTGCTGTCGTTCACCACCCGCCACATGAAGGGCGGCAAGCGCAGCCAGCGCGAACTGGTGGTCGCCCGGTTCCGTGGCGAGTACGAGCGCCCGTCGCCGAAGCCCGGCCCCGGCGTGTTCGCCACGTCGAACTCGGTGGCCACACCCGCGCTGCTGCCCGACGGGTCGGTCGCGCCCGAATCGCTGTCGGAGCTCATCGAGTCGACTCCCACGGCCAAGCTGCAGGAGCACCGCAAGCAGCTGGCCGCGGAGTCGGAGGAACCGGGCGCGAAGGCGCTCGTCGGCTCCGACACGCGTGAGGGCGCAGGCTCCGACGAGGGGGAGGACAAGTGAACCCCACGTACTACCTGCTGCTGTCGGCACTGCTGTTCACGATCGGCGCCGTCGGCGTCCTCGTGCGCCGCAACGCCGTCGTGGTGTTCATGTGCATCGAGTTGATGTTGAACGCCGTGAACCTGTCGCTGGTGACGTTCTCGCGCATCAACGGCTCGATCGACGGTCAGGTGATGGCGTTCTTCGTGATGGTCGTGGCCGCGGCCGAGGTCGTGGTCGGGCTGGCGATCATCATGTCGATCTTCCGGACCCGGCGTTCGGCTTCGGTCGACGACTCCAACCTGCTGAAGTACTAGCCTCCAACCACAGGGAACTACCTTGATCGCATCATCGTGGCTGCTGGTCGCGTTTCCCGCGCTCGGCGCCCTCGTCCTGTTGGTCGGTGGTCACCGCACCAACGCGTGGGGGCACCTGCTGGGCTGCGCGACGGTCATCGCGTCGTTCGTCTACGGCTTGGCGCTGTTCTTCAGCGAGTCGCTGTCCGAGGCCGCCGACACGACGGTCTATTCGTGGATCCCCGTCGAGTCGTTGCAGGTCGACTTCGGACTGCGCATCGACCCGCTGTCGGTGACGTTCGTCCTGCTGATCACGGGTGTGGGTGCGCTCATCCACGTCTACTCGATCGGCTACATGTCGGACGACGCGAACCGGCGCCGGTTCTTCGGTTATCTCAACCTCTTCGTCGCCGCGATGCTGGTGCTGGTGCTCGGCAACAGCTTCGTGATGCTGTACCTGGGTTGGGAGGGCGTCGGCCTCGCCTCGTACCTGCTCATCGGGTGGTACCAGGACCGGCCCGCGGCGGCCACCGCCGCGAAGAAGGCGTTCCTCATGAACCGGGTCGGCGACGTGGGACTCGCGCTGGCCATCTTCCTGATGTTCAAGTACATCGGCAGCACGAACTACGCCGAGGTGTTCGCCGGGATCGGCGACCTGTCGCCCGCCGTGATCACCGCGATCGCGTTGCTCCTCCTGCTGGGTGCGTGCGGTAAGTCGGGTCAGTTCCCGCTGCAGGCGTGGTTGCCGGACGCGATGGAGGGCCCGACCCCGGTGTCGGCTCTGATCCACGCGGCCACGATGGTCACCGCCGGCGTGTACCTCATCGCGCGGTCGTCGCCGATCTACAACCTCACCGAGGACGGGCGCCTGGTCGTCACGATCGTCGGTGCGTTCACGCTGCTGCTCGGGGCGATCATCGGCTGCGCCTACGACGACATCAAGAAGGTGCTGGCCTACTCCACGGTGAGTCAGATCGGGTACATGATGCTGGCCGTCGGGCTCGGCCCGGTCGGCTACGCACTGGGTATCGCGCACCTGCTGACGCACGGCTTCTTCAAGGCGGGTCTGTTCCTCGGCGCCGGGTCGGTCATGCACGCCATGAACGACGAGGTCGACATGCGGAAGTTCGGTGGCCTGGCGAAGAAGATGCCCATCACGGCCGCCACGTTCGGCCTCGGCTACCTCGCGATCATCGGGTTCCCGTTCCTGTCCGGGTTTTGGACGAAGGACGCGATCATCGAGGCCGCGTTCGGCCAGGAGGGTTGGCGCGGCTGGGTGTTCGGCGGCGCGGCTCTGCTGGCCGCGGGCATCACCGGCTTCTACATGACGAGGCTCGTGCTGCTGACGTTCTTCGGAAAGGAACGCTGGCGCGAGACGACGTCCGCCGACGGTCGCGCGTTCCAGCCACACGAGTCTCCACCGTTGATGACGGCGCCGATGATCGTGCTGTCGGTCGGGTCGGTCGCCGCGGGTTTCCTGCTGATGTCGGGCGACACGCTCGCCGAGTTCCTCGTGCCCTCGGTGGGCCCGCTGATCGAGGCCGAGGGCGGTGTCCTGCCGCACGCGCTGGTGCCCTGGCTGACCGTGGGCCTGTCCGCGGTCGGTGTGCTGGTGGCGTGGTTGCTGTTCGGTCGGCGGCCCACGCCGGTCGAGCGGCCGGAGAACGTGGCCTGGCCCGTCCGGGCCGCCCGTAAGGACCTGTACGGCAACGCCTTGAACGAGGCGCTCGTCGCGACGCCGGGCCTGTGGCTGACCCGGTTCGCGGTGTTCCTCGACAACCGCGGGGTCGACGGCGCGGTGAACGGGCTCGCCGCGGTGTTCGGTGGCGGCTCCAGCCGCCTGCGCAGGATGCAGACCGGGTTCGTGCGGTCGTACGCGTTGTCGATGCTCGGCGGGTCGTTCCTGCTCGTCGCCGCACTGCTGTTGGTGAGGTTCTCATGAGTTGGCTCGTTGCCCTGATCCTGCTGCCGCTGGTCGGCGCCCTCGTGGTGGCCGGCCTGCGGAACAACGACCGGGCGGCAACACTGACCGCGCTGGGCGTGTCCGTCGCGGAGCTGCTGCTGGTCGTGCCCACCTGGCTCGCCTACGACCCGGGTGGCGACCGCATCCAGCTGGCCACGTCGGTCGACTGGATCCCCGCCCTCGGCGTGCACCTGTCGTTCGGTGTGGACGGCATCGCGCTCGTCATGATCGCGGTCATCGCGTTGCTGGTGCCGGTGGTGATCGGTGCGCTGAACTCCACCGACCGGCTGCCCGAGGGACGCAGCGCGGGCGGGTTCCTCTCGCTGATCCTGCTGCAGCAGGCGCTGACCATCGCCGTGTTCGCGGCGACCGACGTGTTCCTGTTCTACGTCCTCTTCGAGATCATGCTCGTGCCGATGTACTTCCTCATCGGCTTCTACGGTGGACCGAAGAGGCAGTACGCGGCCGTCAAGTTCTTCCTCTACTCGTTCCTCGGCGGGCTCATCATGCTCGCCTCGGCCATCGGCGCGTACTCGCTGGCGGTCGACGAGCTCGGTGAGGGCACGTTCGACTGGGCCACGCTCGTGTCGGTGGTGAGCGACGCGCCGCTTCAGACCCAGATCTGGCTCTTCCTCGGGTTCTTCCTCGCCTTCGCCATCAAGGCTCCGCTGGTGCCGTTCCACACGTGGCTTCCGGACGCCGCGGGCCAGGCGCCCATCGCGGTGACGGTGCTGCTGGTGGGTGTGCTCGACAAGGTCGGCACGTTCGGTTTCCTGCGTTACAGCCTGCCGATGTTCCCGGACGCGAGCGTGGAACTCGCCCCGATGGTGCTCGTGCTCGCCGTGCTCGGCGTGATCTACGGATCGATCCTCGCCGCGGGACAGCAGGACATGAAGCGCTTCGTGGCGTACGTGTCGATCGCCCACTTCGGATTCATCGCGCTCGGCATCTTCGCGTTCACGCCGCAGGCCACGGTGGGGTCGGCGACGTACATGCTGAACCACAGCCTCGCGACGGGCATGCTGATCCTCGTCATCGGGATCGTCGCCGCACGCGGCGGTTCGACCCGGATCTCCGACTACGGCGGCATGTTCAAGCTGACGCCGATCCTCGGCGGCATGCTCCTGCTGGCGGGGATGTCGACCCTGTCACTGCCCGGCACGAACTCGTTCATCAGCGAGTTCCTCGTGTTGCTGGGTGCGTTCGACTCGCGCCCGGTGTACGCGATCATCGCCACGGTGGGCCTGGTGCTCGCCGCCGCGTACGTGCTCTGGCTGTACCAGCGGATCATGACGGGGCCGGTGCGGGGCGCCGCCCTCGTCGACGTGTCGGACGGCCCACTGCCACCGGACGGTGGCAGCACCGTCGGGAGCGGGGACGGCGGTACGGCGACGGCCGTCGCCCCGGAGAAGACCGAGACCACGACCCGCAAGGCGATCCGTGACCTGTCCGGCAAGGAAATCGCGGTGCTCGCACCGCTCGTCGTGTTGATCGTCGGCCTCGGGTTCTTCCCGCAGCCGGTGCTCGACACGGTGACACCGTCGGTGGAAGCGACACTGCAAGCGGTGCAGGAAAGGTAATCCCAGCCGTGTTGAACCTTCATCTCGCCCAGCAGGGGCCGATCGAGGCGCCCGCCATCGATTTCCCGGCCATCATGCCGTTGGTGATCGTGCTCGGTGTGGCGTGCGTCGGGGTGCTGCTGGAGGCGTTCCTGCCGAAGCACCAGCGGTGGACGGCGCAGGTCGCACTGAGCCTGCTCGCCGTCGTCGGTGCCGGTGCGGCGCTCGCGCTGTACCTCCCGGACGCTCCCGAGCACGGCACGACGACGTTGAGCGGCACACTCGCCGTCGACGCGCCCGCCCTGTTCCTGTGGGGCACGTTGCTCGCCCTGTCCGTCGCGGCGCTGCTGCTCATCGCCGACCGCACGGTCGAGCGCGGTGGTGCTTTCGTGGCGGAGGCGGGCATCAGCCCCGGCACGTTCCAGGACAAGGAACAGGCCAAGACCCAGTCGATGTCGACGGAGGTCTTCCCGCTCACGCTGTTCGCGCTCGGCGGCATGATGGCGTTCACGGCGGCCAACGACCTGCTCACGATGTTCGTGGCGCTCGAGGTGCTGAGCCTGCCGCTCTACCTGATGTGTGCGCTGGCGCGCAGGCGGCGGCTGCTGTCGCAGGAAGCGTCGGTGAAGTACTTCCTGCTCGGCGCGTTCGCGAGCGCGTTCTTCCTCTACGGTCTCGCGCTCCTCTACGGCTACGCCGGTTCGGTGCGGCTCTCGGAGATCGCGAACGCCACCGCGGGCACCGACCGTTCCGACACGCTGCTGTTCGCCGGGCTCGGTCTGCTCATGGTGGGTCTGCTGTTCAAGGCGTCCGTGGGCCCGTTCCACACGTGGACGCCGGACGTCTACCAGGGCGCGCCGACGCCCATCACCGCCTTCATGGCCGCGTGCACCAAGGTCGCGGCGTTCGGCGGCATGCTGCGCGTGCTGACGGTCGCGTTCGAGTCGACCCACTGGGAGTGGCGCGGTGTGATGTGGGGTGTCGCCATCGTGTCGATGCTGATCGGCGCGGTGCTGGGCCTCACGCAGACGGACGTCAAGCGCATGATCGCCTACTCGTCGATCGCGCACGCCGGGTTCCTGCTCATCGGCACGATGGCTCTGACGGACGCCGGGCTGTCGGGAACGCTGTTCTACCTGCTCGCGTACGGCTTCACCACGTTGGCCGCGTTCGGGGTGATCTCGCTGGTGCGCGACGGCAGCGGCGAGGCCACGCACCTCTCGGCGTGGGCGGGCCTGGCGAAGCGCTCGCCGGTGTTGGCGGCCACGTTCACGTTCCTGCTGTTCGCGCTCGCCGGGATTCCCCTGACCAGTGGGTTCGTGGGCAAGTTCGTCGTGTTCTCGGCGGCCCTGTCCGACGGCATGGCGCCGCTGGTGGTGATCGGTCTGGTGTTCAGCGCGGTCGCGGCGTTCTTCTACCTGCGCGTCGTCGTGCTGATGTACTTCTCCAAGCCGGCCGAGGACGGCCCCACGGTGAGTGTGCCGGGCACGTTCACCACGGCGGCCATCACGTTGGGTGTGGTGGTGACGCTGCTGCTGGGCATCGCGCCGACGTTCGCGCTCGACTGGGCCGGGGCGGGTGGCTTCTCCCTCACGTCCTGAGGTGAGGTCGAGCTGACCAGCTGTCGCTGAAGGGCACCTACGCCGATGTTCGGGCGTAGGTGCCCTTTCACGCGGATTCGTTCAGTCCAAGGTAGCTCGGAGGTCGACCATGCTGGACGTGAGCCCGCGGGGGCTTCCCGGGAACACGGTGATGTGGTCACCGTCGCGGTGAAGCCCGACTCTGCCGAGGTCGACGTCGAGGTAGCACACGGTCCCCGGGGCCTCGCGGCGTTCGCTGCCGTCCGGGTGTCGTGCGACGTGGAGGTAGCCGAGCCCGTTCGCGGGCCGGGAGAGCAGATCGTGCAGGGTTCTCCCGTCGCTGTCGTCGGGTTCTCCTCGCAGCTGACGCGTGTGCACGCGGAAGGGCTCGAAGGAGGGGACGTCGGCGGGCGGAAGGGTGTCGACGAGCACGGCGGGCAGGGCGCGGGCGGCGGTGAGGTCGAGCTGGACGCGTTCGCCGGTTCGCACCGCGACGACCACCGATCGGCCGCGTGCGGCGACGAGCGAGTGGTGCTGGTCCTCGCTGGAGCGCACGTGGGCGAAGTACTCGGTGTGCGGTCGCGCGAGCACGTGCAGGAGGTCTTCGAACTCGGGGGAGAACCGGTGTCCCTCGGCCAGGCCCGCAGCGGCGAGTTCGGCGGCGGCTTCCGTCGCCACGGTCGGCGCCGCGGACGGCGGGACGTATCGGGCGCCACCCGAGAAGACCGCGTGTGCACTGTGGCGCCCGATGGTCGACAGCGCGTCGAGGAGCGTGTGCAGGGCCAGCTCGACCGTCACGGTTCACCTCGACGGATTGTCGCCGACGACGGGTGGCGCGGTCTTCGGCAGCGGGTCCTTGTACGTGTCGTCGGGATCGGGGTCGCGCAGGTACGCGGGGCGGCGCCGCTCCTGGTCGGCACCACCACTGGGACGACCGGTGGCTCCCGGCGGCATACCGGCGGCACTCCGCGCCGATACGCCGGGGGCGGTGCCTGGTGTGGATGTCGTGCCGGAACGGCTGCGGCCGGAGTCATCGGGTCCGCCGGCCCCGACGCCGCCACTTCCCCTGCCGGGTGACGGGATCGGTCGCGGTGCGGGATTGCCGACCCGGCCGTGTGGGTCGGTGGTCGCGACCGCGTCGGGGTGTTGTCCCGGAGCGAGGATTGAGCCGTGTCGTCCCGAGCCGAATGCCTCGCCGGTGGAGAGGGGCGGTTCCGGGACAGGGGACGGTGACGTGTGGGCAGCGGCTGGGGTGACGCCGCTCCGCGCGGGTGCCGGGCCGCTCTCGGTCGGCGTGCCCACCGACTCGGTCAGCCGGTCGGGAAAACCGGCCGGGGTGGGGGTGGATGTGCGTGGCGAGTCGGAGTGCTCGGAGTGTCGGGTGTGCGAGAGCTCGGCAGCCGACTCGATTTCCGCCGCCGGAGGTGCGGGCGGAGGTGGACCGACCGCGTTGTCCGAGGCCGTTGCACTCGGATCTGTCCGCCGGATGGTGAGCGCTTCGGCGGACAGCAGCGGCGAGTAACGGTGGGGGGTCGCGTCGCTGTTGGCCGTACTGGCCTGGTGGTAGGAGCGGAACGCGGCGACGTTGTTCGTGGCATCGCGGTCGTAGGCCTGCAGTCGCTCCCGGTAGGAGTCGTCACCGAGCAGGCTGCCGATCACGTCGTCCTTGGTGGGTGCCGGCGGCTGAGGCGGCACGGGCACGACGCTGTCGTGGACTCGGGCGAAGGCGGTGATCTGGTCGGAGATCGTGCGGTCGAGGCCCTGCAGCAGTGCGCCGTCGGTCTCCGACGCCAACGCGAGCGGCATCGCCAGCACGGCGGCGCGGCTTCCCGCATCACCTTCCCACTCCCGATCGGTCTCGTCGGCGGCGGCGCGGACGTCGGCGGCGAGGTCGGCGAGCGCTCGTCGGAGTCGGGTAGCGGCTTCGGCGGCGGCGGCCAACTTGCGGGGGCCCTCGCCGCTGGTGACCTGCTCGTAGATCTCGGTAGCCGTGAGCGGTTCTTCGAATGCCATGATCACCCGCTGTCAGTTGGTTGCCTTGATGTTGTCGATGACGGCGGTGGCCACCTCGTGTGCGGCGTCGCAGGGATCGACTCGCCCGACGGATCCGTCGCCGAGATAGACGTCGATGTTGACGTAGTCGGAGTCGCTGGTACCGACGGTGATGAGACATTCACCTTCGTCGCGATTGTCGACGCCGCCGTACGAGACCGCGGGATAACCATTCACCGGTTCCGCCTCGTCGAAGAACGCGTGCACGTCCCTGTTCCGGTAGATCGCAGTCAGACCTTCGTCGGTGAGCCGGGGATAGGTGATCGAAATCTGGGCGTTGCTACGCATGCCGGAATACCAGGAACAGGACGGTCCCGAGCTGTTTTCTGTCCCCAGCTCTGTTTCCGCCGGGTTGCCGAGGTACTCGATGACTTGGTCGTCTGTCAGTGAGACACATGGATCGGCGAGGAAAGGCTCGAGCGTGAGCGGAACATCGACTTTCGGGACAGTCGGTGCTTGGAGAGCCGTCGAGAGTGGCCGCGAATCGAGCGAAGTCGACGGCACGACCGGCGCTGCGTCGCCCGGCGTACTCGAACAGCCTGCGACGAGTGCAGTGACGGTTAGTGGCACCGCGGCTCTGAGGTGCTTCATTCGAACTTGCCTTTCTCCTGTGTCACCGTGGCTTCGGCATCGTCCTCGGCGTTGACGTATCTGCCGTGCGCTGCGTGGAATTTGTCTCTCAAGTCCTCGCAATACCTGGCGCGCTCACTCAAGGCCTGTTGCAGAGCTTGACCGGAGGCTCGCAATCTCTCGGCATGGTTGGTACTCGCGTACTCGAGCCCGGGCCCTTCCACTGACACCAGATCGCGACCCAGCCGCACGGCTTCCGTGTACCGATGGGCCAAGTCGTCCCACATCGCCGCGAGGCGTTCGAGGCTGTCGGCGTCGAAGGCGAAGCCGTCGCCGTCACGGACGGCTTGAGCGATCACGGCGTTGCTCACGTCGGCCCGGAAGAGCAAGAGATCTCCTGCTCTGGGCACTGGAAAGAGCGGTGTGGCGGTCTGTGGCGTGTAGACGGAGTCGGCTGGATGAACGATGCCGTCGATCTCGGTCACGGATACCCCCATTGGTGTGACCTGGCTCACTGCGTGGTGCCGCAGGGCAATCTAGCGCAGTCGTCCGCGGGCTCGGGCTCGATCGAGGGTCCGGTTCACCTGAAATGACGCGCGCGTGTAGCACGATACATCGCCGTGTTGTGGTTCTCACGAAGTGGCGAGCGACCTGCGGGTCATCAGCCCGCGACCTCCGCCCATTAGGCTGGTGAGGACCGTGACCACAGGGCCGAAAGGGCGGAGCCGACGTGTCAGTGCGTGATGGCACCATCGACGAGTTGCGCGCTGCAGTCGGGCTGCAGATCGCGGACGAGGAGCTGCTGCGGACGCTCGTCGCGGGGCTGGACGACGTGGAGGCCGTTCTTCGCGGCGTCGCCAGCAGCGACGTCGCGGCCATCGACGAGGCCGCGCGCCACCTGGTGGACGCCGGAGGCAAACGCTTCCGTCCCATGTTCACACTGTTGGCGTCGCAGTTCGGTCCCGGCGGCAGCCGGGACGCCGTGATCACTGCGGCCGCTGCCGTGGAACTCGTGCACCTCGCCACGCTGTACCACGACGACGTGATGGACGAGGCGACGATGCGCAGGGGCGCCCCGAGCGTCAACGCGCGCTGGGACAACAGCGTCGCCATCCTGACGGGCGACTATCTGTTCGCGCACGCGTCGCGGTTGGTGGCCGATCTGGGCACCGACGCCGCGCGGATCATCGCCGAGACGTTCGGCGAGCTCGTGACCGGGCAGATGCGCGAGACCGTCGGGCCGCAGCCCGGCGACGACCCCGTCGACCACTACCTGTCCGTCATCGGGCAGAAGACCGGTTCGCTGATCGCGACGGCGGGCCGGTTCGGCGGCATGTTCTCCGGCGCCACGCCGGACCAGATCGAGGCGCTGCGCCGGTTCGGCGAGATCGTCGGGACGGCGTTCCAGATCTCGGACGACATCATCGACATCGCGTCTCCGCCCGAGGCGTCCGGCAAGGCGCAGGGAACCGACCTGCGCGAGGGTGTGCGGACGTTGCCGATGCACTACGCGTTGTCGCACGACCCCGACCCGCGGCTGGTGGAGCTGCTGGCCGAGCCTCTCACCGACGAGGCGCTGGTGGAGGAGGCCCTCGACCTGCTCCGCCGATCGGGTGGTCTCGAACGCACGCGAGCCACGCTCGCCGACTACGCTCGGCGCGCACAGCAGGAGCTCGCGGCGTTGCCGCCCTCGTCGGCGAGGGAGGCGTGCGAGTCGGTCGCCGACTACCTCGTCGCACGGACTCACTAGGAAGGCAACCGTCATGTCCGTTTTCGGTCAGGTCTGGGTGTTCAGCGCGGTCGCCTTCGTGCTCGGAGCGTTCCTCGCCTGGCTGTTCCTCGTGCGGCCCGCGCAGAAGCGCATCGGTGAGCTGCAACGTCGGCTCGCCTTGACGGAGGGCGCGTCGAGACCGGGAACGGCGCAGCGCACGCGGGTGGCGCCGCCGGTGCGCGCCACCGACGGTGCCGACGACAAGGGGCGTGAGCCGGCCACCCCGCCGACGAGGCACTTCGAACCCGCGCCCGACCCCTCGGAGCCGACGCGCGAGGCCACGGAGCACCTCGCCGCCGGTCCGAGCTGGCCCGAACGCGACAGTCTGCAGGGGCGCACGCCGAAGTCCGAGATCGACGACCTCGACGAGGACTTCGCGCGTTTTGACGAGCTCGACGACAGCCTTGACGACGGTGTGGAGGGCAGCGCGGGCGGGCTGTTGAACGACCCGACCACGCGCGCCGTCGACGAGCCCACCCGGATCCAAAGCGCACGCGGTGGAGCGCTCGACGTCGAGCCCCCGCCGGGCACGCCCGACGACGCCGACTCCGGTCGCGGTGGTCGCGGCGGCGGCAGTCTCTTCGAGCCCGCGCCGCTCGACGAGCCGGAGGACACGCCTCCCGCCTACGCCTTCGGCGACAGGCTCGCCGGGGACGACACTCCCGTCGAGCACGAGGAGCCGGTGGAGCGCACGACGATGTTGCCGAAGCGGCAGCCCGGGCGCACCCAGATGGAGAGCTTCGAGCCGGTCAAGCCGAGCCAGCCGTCGATGCGTTCGGTGGACCGCCGCGACCCCGGCCCCCAGCCCGGCCGCGGCGGCTCGCTGTTCGAGCCCACGGTCGCACCGTCCACCGCGGCGCCGTCCGCGCGCGACACCTCCGCCCCGGGCCTCCCGCCCGGTCCCTTCGGGCCCGGCTCGGCGATGCCCAAGCCGGGTGGTGGCCGGCCCTCCGGTGACTTCCCGGTGAAAGCGAGTGTCACGACGTTGCGCTACTGCACCGAGGACTCGCCCGACTACCCGCGCATGGTGGCCGAGGTGTGGTTCCGCAGCCCGGCCGATGCCGAACGCGTCGGGTTCCGGCCGCTGCCTCCGTCAGAATCCTGACAGTCCGAGAACAGTCCGAGAACAGTCCGAGAACAGTCCGAGAACGCCGAAGGGGCACCCACGCGGCTCGTGGGTGCCCCTTCGTTCGTTCGGAGACTCAGTCGACCGTCCAGGTGTCCTTACCGGTCAGCAGCGCCTGCAGGTCGGCGGGCTTGGCCTTCGCGGCCTCCTCCACCTGCGTGCGCGCCAGGTCGTCGTAGGTCGAGCGGTTGACCTGCCGGAAGATGCCCGTGGGCGTGTAGCTGAGGTACTCGTCGCTCAACCTCGACAGCGCGAACGCGTACGAGCTGTCGGCGACGGTCGGGTCGTGCACCACGAGGTTCTCCTCGCCGATCTCGGAGACCTTGCCGACCTCCAGCCCGGCCCAGCCGGTGCGGCCGACGCCGAACTCGCCTTCCGGGCCGAACCGGATCGGCTCGCCCGGCGTGAGGGGGATGATGCGGCGGGCCGACTCGTCGGCGTCCTTCAGCATGTCGAACGCGCCGTCGTTGAAGATCGGGCAGTTCTGGTAGATCTCCACGAACGCCGAACCGCGGTGCTGCGCCGCGGCGGTGAGCACCTCGGTGAGGCCCTTGCGGTCGGAGTCGAGAGCGCGCGCGACGAACGACGCCTCCGCGCCCACCGCGAGCGAGATCGGGTTGAACGGCGTGTCCAGCGACCCCATCGGGGTCGACTTGGTGACCTTGCCCGACTCGCTGGTGGGCGAGTACTGGCCCTTGGTCAACCCGTAGATGCGGTTGTTGAACAGCAGGATCTTGAGGTTGACGTTGCGGCGCAGCGCGTGGATCAGGTGGTTGCCGCCGATGGACAGCGCGTCGCCGTCACCGGTGACCACCCACACCGAGAGGTCGGGCCGCGCGGTGGCCAGCCCGGTCGCGATGGCCGGGGCGCGGCCGTGGATCGAGTGCATCCCGTAGGTGTTCATGTAGTACGGGAAACGGCTCGAACATCCGATGCCGGAGACGAAGACGATGTTCTCGCGCTTCAGCCCGAGTGTCGGCAGGAACGACTGGATGGTGTTGAGCACGACGTAGTCGCCGCAGCCCGGGCACCACCGGACTTCCTGGTCGGACTTGTAGTCCTTGGTCTTCTGCTTCTCGTCGGTCGTGGGAACGAGGTCGAGCCCGCCGAGGGCCGGCAGACCCAGGTCGACTTGGGTCACTTGACCACGGCCTCCTTGCTCGCTGTGCGGTCGGCGATGTCGGTGAACACGTGCTCCAGTTCCTCGGCCTTGAACGGGAGACCCGCGATCTTGGTGTGGGAGTGGACGTCCGCGAGGTACTTCGCCCGCAGCAGCGCGGCGAGTTGCCCCATGTTCATCTCGGGCACGACCACGGTGTCGTACGAGCGCAGCAGCTCACCGAGGTTCGCGGGGAACGGGTTGAGGTGCCGGAGGTGAGCCTGCGCGATCGGGATGCCCTTGCGGCGCACGCGCCTGCAGGCGGCGCCGATGGGTCCGTAGGTGGAGCCCCAGCCGAGCGCCAGCACGCGGGCCTGCCCGTTGCTGGGGTCGTCGACCTCCAGGTCGGGCACGTCGATACCGTCCACCTTGGCCTGACGCAGGCGCACCATCTTGTCGTGGTTGTCGGGGTCGTACGAGATGTTGCCCTTGCCCTCGGCCTTCTCCAGACCACCCACGCGGTGTTGCAGGCCGGGAGTGCCCGGGATGGCCCACTCGCGGGCCAGCGTCTCGGGGTCGCGCACGTAGGGCCAGAACTCGTCGGAGCCGTCGAGCGCGTTGGCCTTGTCCGCGAACGTCACCCGCAGGTCGGGCAGCTTCTCGACGTCGGGGATCAGCCACGGCTCGGAGCCGTTGGCGATGGCGCCGTCGGAGAGCAGCAGCACCGGCGTGCGGTAGGTCAGCGCGATGCGCGTGGCCTCCAGCGCCGCGTCGAAGCAGTCGGAGGGCGAGCGCGGCGCCACCACCGGCACGGGCGACTCGCCGTTGCGGCCGTACATGGCCTGCAGCAGGTCGGCCTGCTCGGTCTTGGTGGGCAGACCCGTCGACGGGCCGCCCCGCTGCACGTCGATGACCACGAGCGGCAGCTCGATCATCACGCCGAGGCCGATGGTCTCGGACTTCAACGCGATGCCCGGCCCGGACGTCGACGTGACACCCAGCGCGCCACCGTAGGAGGCGCCGAGCGCGGCACCGATGCCCGCGATCTCGTCCTCCGCCTGGAACGTGATGACGCCGAAGTTCTTGTGCTTGGACAGCTCGTGGAGGATGTCCGATGCCGGGGTGATCGGGTACGTGCCGAGCAGCACTTGCAGGTCGGACAGGCGGCCCGCGGCCACGATGCCGTACGCCAGCGCCGTGTTGCCGGTGATCTGGCGGTAGGTGCCCTTCGGCAGCTTCGCGGGCGCCACCTCGAACGTCGTCTTGAACGCCTCGGTGGTCTCGCCGTAGTTCCAGCCCGCCCGGAACGCCAGGATGTTGGCCTCGGCGATCTGCGGCTTCGCGGCGAACTTCTCCCGCAGGAACGCCTCGGTGCCCTCGGTGGGCCGGTGGTACATCCACGAGAGCAGGCCCAGCGCGAACATGTTCTTGCAGCGCTCGGCGTCCTTCTTGCCGAGCCCGGTGTCCGCGAGCGCGCCCTGGGTGAGCGTCGACATCGCGACCTCGTACACCTCGAACGCCGACAGCGAGTCGTCGCTGAGCGGGTCGGCGTCGTAGCCGACCTTGCCGAGGTTGCGCTTGGTGAACTCGTCGGTGTTGACGATGATCATGCCGCCCTGGGGCACGTCGCCGATGTTGGCCTTCAACGCGGCCGGGTTCATGGCCACCAGGACGTCCGGGCGGTCGCCCGGGGTGAGGATGTCGTAGTCGGCGAAGTGGACCTGGAAACTGGAGACCCCGGGGATGGTGCCTTGCGGCGCTCGGATCTCGGCGGGGAAGTTGGGCAGCGTGGCGAGGTCGTTGCCGAACGCGGCAGCCTCGGAGGTGAAACGATCACCCGTCAGTTGCATCCCGTCGCCCGAGTCGCCGGCGAATCGGATGACGACGCGGTCGAGTCGGCTGACCTCGGTCGGACGGGACCCCGTGGCCGCCTTCTCCCCGTCTGGGGCGTCGGCACTCCTGACGCCGTCACCGTCGCCTGCGCTAGTGGTCATGGGTCAGCAAATCCCTCTCTCCGGATACCGGCGCACGACGCGCTCATACCTCGACATTACTTGTCGTTCGACAGCCTCGTCGGACCCTGTGATCCGGCTTACCTGTAACCGGCGGTAACACCATACTCCCGTCTCAGACGCTGGAATCAGTGGGCCGGGTTCGGAGGCCTTTCGAGCAGCGTCGACAGCACCACGGTGGACACCGTCCGGTCGATGATCTCCAACCCTCGCAGGCGCTCCAACGCGTCCTCCAAGTGGTGTATGTCGGCCGCCCGCAGATGCACGATCGCGTCGGCCGCGCCCGACACCGTGTACGCGGCGACGACCTCGGGCAACGGCTCCAGATGGGAGCGGATTCGGGCAGGGGAGACGTTGCCGTGGCAGTGGACCTCGACGAACGCCTCCGTGCCCCAGCCGAGTGCTTCCGGGTCCACCACCGCGGTGAAACCACGCAGTACGCCGGTCTCCAGCAGGCGATCGACCCGCCGTTTCACCGCGGGAGCCGACAGACCGACCACCTTGCCGATCTCCGCGTAGCTCGATCGCGCGTTCGCGACGAGGCACGAAACGATACGTTGATCCAACGGGTTCATGCGCAACAAATAGCATACCGATGCGCAACCAATCACAATTGATCGCCGTAATGCGCTGCGCATACATTCGATACATGCGCGTACCCATGCCTCGCCACTACGTGATGTGCCCACCGCGGTACTTCGCCGTGGACTACGCCATCAATCCCTGGATGGATCCCGACGTGCCCGTGGACCCGGAGCGCGCTCTGCGGCAGTGGACGGAATTGCGGGACACCTACCGCAGGCTGGGTCACCTCGTCGACGAGGTGGAACCGCAACCCGGACTGCCCGACATGGTGTTCGCGGCCAACTCGGGCACGGTCGTGGACGGCCGCGTGCTCGGTTCGAAGTTCGCGAAGCCGCAACGCGCAGCCGAGGCCGAGCACTTCCGCCGCTGGTTCGTCGAGAACGGCTTCCGCGACGTCACGATGCCGCAGGAGACCAACGAGGCGGAGGGCGACTTCACCTGGACGGGCCTGCTGATGCTGGCCGGCGCCGGGTTCCGCACCGAACCCGGCGCGCACGCCGAGGCGCAGGAGGTCCTGGGCGTGCCGGTGGTGTCGCTGCGTCTGGTGGATCCGCGCTACTACCACCTCGACACCGCGTTGTTCGTGCTGTCGGAGGCCACCGACGAGCGCCCCGCGCACATCGCCTACTACCCGGAGGCGTTCTCACCGGGGTCGCAGGCCGTGCTGCGCAGGCTCTTCCCCGACGCGGTCGTGGCCGACGCCGAGGACGCCCGCTGCTTCGGGCTCAACGCGATCTCGGACGGGCGCCACGTGGTGCTGCCCGTGGAGGCGACGGCGCTGGCCGAGAAGGTCGCCGCTCAGGGCTACGAGCCGGTGTTCGTGGACATCTCCGAGCTGCGCAAGGCCGGCGGCGGCCCGAAGTGCTGCACGCTGGAGATCCGCAAGTAGCCCGGTGGGTCCCTGACATCGTGTCCGCGCCCTGCGCACGCGTGTTCGCGTCGCACGGTGCGGACACACGTGCGGGAAGTGCGGACACGCGTGCCTAGCTCGCGGACACGGTGGGGCTGCGGCGGCGGGCGATCCGGTTCACCGCCAGTGCCAACGCGAACAGCGCGCCCGACGCGAGGCCGATGGTGCCCGGGACGGACGAGTCGAGCTCCAGGGCGACCCGGTGACCGGTCAGGGAGCCGGTCCAGCCCACGGCCACCGCGACCACGAGCATGGGCCCGAGCCGGTGGGTGAGCAGCCGGGCGGTGGCCGCGGGCACGACGAAGAACGTGATCACCAGGATCGCGCCGACACTGTCGAACGCGACCACGGCCGTGCCCGCCACCACGACGAGCAGCAGCCGTCCCACGAGCGCGCCGCGCAGTCCGGAGAGCTCCGCGAAGTCGGGGTCGAACGTCGCCGCCGACAGCGGGCGCCACAGCAGCGCCACGAACACGATCGTGCACACCGCGGTGAGGCCGGTGACCAGCAGCGACGTCGGCACCGGTGTGCCGAGGAGGTCGACCGTCCGCAGCGGGGCGAACGTGATGTCGCCGTAGATGGCCGAGTCCAGGTCGATGTGCGCGCCCGAGGCGAAGCCGCTGATCCCCAGCACGCCGAGCGAGAACAACGCGGGGAACGCGAGCGCCAGCGCCGCATCGCTCGCCACGACACCGGTGCGCCGCAGCCATTCCGACCCGGCCACGCAGGCCACACCGAAGGCGGTGGCGCCGAGCACCGTGGCCGCCGACGCGCGGTCGCCGGTCAGCAGGAACACGAGCACGATGCCCGGCAACACGGCGTGGCTCACCGCGTCGGGCAGCAGCGCCTGACGGCGGAGCAGCAGGAAGCTGCCGAGCAGCGCACACGACGTCGACAGCAGCCCGGCGATCACCACGATCATCACGTCGTCGGGGCTCACGTGGCACGCTCCGTCCGCCCTCGTCGAATCCTGGCGAGCACGCCGCGACGCGGCGCGAAGACCACCGACAGCAGCGCGACACCGGTGGCGAGCAGCACGATCACCGGTCCCGCGGGCAGTTCCGCACGGCCCGACAGCACCCCGCCCAACGCTCCACAGGCCGCGCCGAGGGCACCGGAGAGGGGCACGAGCGCCGACAGTCGTTTCGTCACCTGCCGCGCGGCCACCACGGGCGCCACCAGCAACGCCACCATGAGGATCGCGCCCACCGTGCGGACGCCCAGCACGACGGCCAGCGCGAGTAACCCGGTGCCCACCGCGTCGACCACCCATGTCGGCACGCCCGCGACCGACGTGAACCCGGGGTCGAACGCGGCGCTGCGCAGGAGCCGGAAGCCCACCGTGACGACCGCCAGTCCCACGGCTCCCAGCACGAGCGCCACGACGATGTCGCGTTCCGACATCCCCGCGGTCTGGCCGAGCAGGTAGTTCGTCAGTCCGGCCTGACTGCTGTTGCCGGACGCGGCGATGTGGGTGATGAGCACGATGCCCAGTGAGAGCGACACCGAGAGCACGACACCGATGGCGGCGTCCGGCCTGAGCCGGCCCACCCGTTCGAGCGCGATCATGGCGAAGGCCGCCAACGCCGCCGACGCGGTGGCGCCGAGCAGCAGCACCTCGGGAACCTTCGCGCCGGTGGCGAGGAACGCGACCGCGACCCCCGCGAGCGTGCCATGGCTCATCGCGTCGCCGAACATGCTGCGCCGCCGCAGCACGGCGAGCGGACCGAGGATGCCCGCCACGAAACCCACGACGGCGGTCCCGACCACCACGACGGCGTCGGGATACGACAGCGGCAGACCGGCCAGCACTGCTTCGATCATGAGTCGAGCACCAGGGGAGCCATGCCGTAGGCGCGTTCCAGGTGTTCGGCGGTGAGGACCTCCGACACGGCGCCGTCGGCGATCACCCCGCCCGCCAACAGCACCGCGTGGTCGAACCGGCGCAGCACCGTGCGGAGGTCGTGGTGCACGGCGATCACCGACACCCCTCGCGCGCACAGGTCGGTGAGCACGTCGAGCAGCGCGGACTCGGTGCGCGCGTCCACGGCGGTGAACGGTTCGTCGAGCACCACCAGGTCGGCGCGCTGCGCGAGGGCCCGCGCGAGGAACACCCGCTGCCGTTGTCCGCCGGACAGCTCGTCGAGCGGGCGGTCGGCGAGGTCGACCACCCCGACCTGGTCCATCGCCTCGGCCACGAGCTCGTCGTCGGTGGGGGTGAGCCGCCGCCACCAGCCGCGATGCGGATAGCGGCCCATCTCGACGACCTGCACGGCGGTGATGGGGAAGTCGCTCGCCACCGAGTCCTGCTGCGGCACGTACGCCACCCGGCGACGGACCCGGGCCAGCGGCTGTCCCAGCAGGCGCACTGTTCCCCGCACCGACGGCACGAGCCCCAGAGCGGCCTTCACCAGCGTGGACTTGCCCGCCCCGTTCGGTCCCACGATCGCGGTCAGCGTGGCGGCCGGGATGTCGACGCCGACGTCGGAGAACACGGTCCGGCCCCCGTAAGCGACGGTGAGGCCGGTGAGGCTCAACGCCGGCGCGGTGCCGGTGCGGGGCTCGGCCGCGCGACGCGGTGCCCAGCGGGACGTTCCCCGTGATGTCGACGTCATCGCAGCCCCTCCGCAATGCGTTCGGCGTTGGCGCGGACCATGCCCAGATACGTGCCTTCCGGGGTGCCGTCCTCGCCGGTCGAGTCGGAGTACAGCGGGTGGCCGAGCCGCGTCTCGCCGCCGCGTTGCCGCACCGCCGCGAGCACGGCGTTCACCGTCCGGTCGGACATGCTCGTCTCGACGAACACGGCGCCGACGTCACGATCGGTGACCACGTCGGCGACCCGGCCGATGTCGGCGGTGCTGGCTTCCTGCTGGGTCGAGATGCCCTGGATCGCCACCACGTCCAGGTCGAACGCCCTGCCGAGGTAGCGGAAGGCGTCGTGCGACGTCACGAGCACGCGCGAGCGTTCGGGCACGCTGCTCAGCAGCGCGCGCACCTGGCCGTCCATCGCGAGGACCTGCTCGCGGTACTCCGCTCCGCGGCGCTGGTAGTCGGCGGCGTGGGCGGGATCGAGTTCGGAGAGCCGCGTGGTGATCGCGTCGACGACGTGCACCCACAGCCGCGGCTCGAACCACACGTGCGGGTCGTGTTCCTCCTCGGGCGCCGCGCCCGGCGGTGGGGGCAGCAGCAGGTGCTCGGGCACGGCCTCGCCGGCGAACAGCACGGGTTTACTCTCGGCCACAGCCTCCAGCGTGCGCATCAGCGACCCCTCCAGGTACAGGCCGACGGCGATGACGGCGTCGGCGTGGCGCATCTCGGAGAGGTCGCTCGCCTTTGCCTGGTAGAGGTGCGGGTCGACGCCTGGGCCCATCAGGCGCACCGTGGACACGTGCTCGCCACCGATGCGGCGCACGGTGTCGTCGAGGAACGTCGTGGTGGTGACCACCCGCAGTGGGGACCGCGTCGCCTGGCCCGCCGACGCCGATGCACCTGGCCCGAGCGCGTAGGTCACGGCCAGCGACACGGCGAGCGCGACCGCCAGGACGACGGCCACCAGCGCGCGCACGTCCCGGCGCCGGGAACGCCGACGTCTCCGGGCGAGTGACAACGCGTCGTCGAGCCCCACGATCACCTCTTTTCGCCGTACCGAAACTCAGGATAAGGCAGGCCGAACTCCGTCGCCAGGGTGATGCCGGACGCACCGCGGCACACGACCCCCACGGCCGGGTACCCAGCCGCGTACTACGTCACGATTGCCGTGACATCCGGAACACCTTCGGAACACCACCCCGGACGGACTCGTTCGACTCGTGGGGACGGTTCGAGAAACGCCTGTCTCACCGTGTCGCGAATGGAGGCGGAGCACGTGCACAGTCATCGCAACGGGTTGAAGACTGCCGTGCTGCTCGGCCTGCTCAGCGCCTTGATCATCGCGATCAGTGGCCTGTTCGGCCGGGGAGCGCTCGTCATCGGCCTGGTCATCGCGCTCGCCGTCAACGGCTACGCGTACTTCAACTCCGACAAGCTTGCCCTGCGCGCCATGCGGGCCAGGCCGGTGTCGGAGGCCGAGCAACCGGCGATGTACCGGATCGTGCGCGAGCTGGCCACCTCGGCCCGGCAACCCATGCCCCGCCTGTACGTGAGCCCCACCCAGGCGCCCAACGCGTTCGCCACCGGCCGCAACCCGCGCAACGCGGCCGTCTGCTGCACCTCGGGCATCCTCCGGCTGCTCGACGAACGCGAGCTCCGCGCCGTGCTCGGGCACGAGCTCTCCCACGTCTACAACCGCGATATCCTGATCTCCAGCGTCGCCGGGGCGCTCGCGAGCGTGGTGAGCTTCCTGGCGAACATGGCGATGTTCGCCGGCGCGTTCGGCGGCAACCGCGAGGGCGGGGCCAATCCGCTGGCCACCCTGCTGCTCGTGTTCCTCGGGCCGGTCGCCGCCGGGATCATCCGCATGAGCGTGAGCCGGTCGCGCGAGTTCCAGGCCGACGCGTCGGGAGCCGAACTCACCGGCGACCCGCTGGCGCTGGCCTCCGCGCTGCGGAAGCTGCAGCAGGGCACGAGGGCCCTACCTCTGGCGCCCGAACCCAAGGTCGTCTCGCAGTCGCACCTGATGATCGCCAACCCGTTCCGGCCCGGAGAGCGGGTGTCGCAGCTCTTCTCCACCCACCCGCCCATCGAGGAGCGCGTGCGCAGGCTGGAGGACATGGCGCGGCGGCCGTTCTGACGCCTCCGCGAGCGGGTCGGTCAGGTGCTCACGCCGCGGCGCCCGCGTCGCGAGCCACCTTCATCACGTAGTCGCCGTAGCCGCTCTTCGCGAGCTTCGCACCCAGGCTGTAGCACTCGTCGGCGGTGATGAACCCCATGCGCAGAGCCACCTCCTCCAGGCAGGCGATGCGCACGCCGGTGCGGTGTTCCAGCACCTGCACGAACTGCCCCGCCTCCAGCAGGGAATCGTGCGTGCCCGTGTCGAGCCACGCGAACCCCCGGCTCAGGGTGTGCATCCTCGCCTTGCCCTCGCGGAGGTAGGTGAGGTTGACGTCGGTGATCTCCAGCTCGCCGCGGGGTGACGGTGTGAGGCCCTTCGCGATGTCCACGACCTGGTTGTCGTACAGGTAGAGGCCGGTGATGGCGAGATTCGACTTCGGTTCGGCGGGCTTCTCCTCGATCGAGAGCAGGGTGCCCGCGGCGTCCACCTCGCCCACGCCGTAGCGCTGCGGGTCCTTGACCTCGTAGCCGAACAACGCGCAGCCGTCGAGGTTCGCCACCTCGTCCTGCAGCAGGCCGGAGAACCCGCGTCCGTAGAAGATGTTGTCGCCGAGGATCAGGGCGACCGAGTCGTCACCCACGAAGTCGGCGCCGATGATGAACGCCTCCGCGAGGCCGTTGGGGCTCGGCTGCTCCGCGTACCGCAGATCGAGACCCCACTGGGTGCCGTCGCCGAGCAGACGCTGGAAGTTGGGCAGATCGCTCGGAGTGGAGATCAACAGGATCTCCCGGATGCCCGCCAGCATCAGCACCGACAGCGGGTAGTACACCATCGGCTTGTCGTAGACGGGGAGGAGTTGCTTCGAGGTCGCCTGGGTGATCGGGTGGAGCCGGGTGCCGCTGCCACCGGCCAGCACGATGCCTTTCAATGCGACTCTCCTGGGTCTCGAGGCCTTGCCGGTGGGCAGCGTATCGCGGTCACGGAGAGGGTCGGTGTGCTTCGGCCGGCGTCACAGTCGAGTGGACCGGACTGCCGAAGCACACCACCACCACCACCAGAGGTCGGTCGGCGTCACCGCTCAGCGGTAGCCGGACCCCTCCTTCACGCTGGACACCGTCAGTTGCTCGCCGCCCAGCTCGGTACGGGCACAGCCGGTACCGGGCAACTCCACGAACTTCGACGCCATCTCGTGCGGCGGATAGATCCGGAGCCCCCGCACCTCCGTGGGCGAGCACGCCTGCTCGTCGTAGACGCCGACCTGCGTGAATCCCACGTCGGCGTGGGCGACGTCGCCCGGATTCAACGTGATCGGGGCACCCTTCTCGCCGTTGTGGAGGGCGGGCTTGCCGACCTGGTGACCGTCGTCGCCCGCGACGTACGAGACACCGGGGAATCCGTGGAGGACACAGGGGATGTCGCCGACGTTGGTGAAGACCAGCTGCCGGTACACCGTCCCCGCCGCGCCCTCGCCCTCGCCGAGCGACAGCGACAGGTTCGCCGAGGCGCAGTAGTCCGGGTCGGGCGGAGGCTGCTTCGCGTCGGCCCCGGGCGCCGCTTCGCGGTCGCCGTCCACGTCGTCGGCGCCGGGGTCGGTGCTGTCGGGATTGTCCCGCGCCGAGGTCGGCGGGGCGTCCGCCGTGGCCTCCGATGTGGCCGCCTGCGAGTTCGGCGAGGTGTTGAGGGCCTCACCGCCCCCGGAACCACAACCTGCCAGCGCGAGCACGATGCCTGTCGCGGCCAGCAACGCTTGTGCTGTGTTGGTGCGTTTCATCATCGCCACCCCCTTCTTGCGGGTCCATACACCAAGACGTCCGAACCAGTCGGGAAGGTTGCCTCGCCGAGGGAGGACCCTCCGAAGGGACCGCCGGACGTTCACTGGGGTGACGGTCACTCGCGAGACGGTTCACGCAGAGTCGGGAAAGGGGGACGAACGCGTGACCTGCGGGCACGCCGAACGGGCGCATCACCGCAGGTCACGCGCCGAGAGTCACCGGTAGTTGGTGAACTGCAGGGCGATGCCGAAGTCCTCGTTCTTCAGCAACGCGATGACGTCCTGGAGGTGGTCCTTCTTCTTGCCGGACACCCGCAGCTGGTCGCCCTGGATCTGAGCCTGGACACCCTTGGGGCCCTCGTCGCGGATGAACTTGGCGATCTTCTTCGCCTTGTCCGCCTCGATGCCCTCGATAATCTTGCCGTTGACCTTGTAGATCTTGCCGGAGACCGCGGGCTCGTCGGCCTCGAACGCCTTGAGCGAGATGCCCCGCTTGATCAGCTTCTCCTTGAAGACCTCCACCGCCGCCTTCGCGCGCTCCTCGGTCTCGGCTTCGATCGTCACGGCATGCTCACCGGCCCACTCGACCTTGGCGCCGGTACCGCGGAAGTCGAACCGCGTGGACAGCTCCTTGCTCGCCTGGTTGAGCGCGTTGTCCACCTCCTGACGGTCGACCTTGCTGACGACGTCGAAAGAGGGATCGGCCACGTCACACACCTCGTCGTTTCGGCTGTTGGATGGCTCCACCCTAGCCACCGCCAACCCCACCGATCGGGCGAGTTGCGCATTCGCTATCCTGGATCTCGGCCGGGTTGACCGGCCATGGCGGGTTACCCGAGTGGCCAAAGGGATCTGACTGTAAATCAGACGGCTCAGCCTACGGGGGTTCGAATCCCTCACCCGCCACAGCAGGCGAAACGCCCCGCCACCTGGGAAGACCAGGTGGCGGGGCGTTGTCGTATGGTCCGGCTGTGTCCGGCCGAGTCCGTCTCGCTCCGGGTGCTTGCCCCATATGTGCCCCAAAGGAGGCTGGCGGTTCACCAGCCGTGTAGCGCTCGCTCCGCTCGCTCACGGGCCGTCTGCTCGCCACCGTCGAGGCACTTCGCGTAGACCTTCAGCAGCACGGACACGCTGTGACCGGCCCACTTCGCTACGCGAGTCGGCTCGACGCCACCGCTCAGCCACGTCGACACGCAGGCGTGCCGGAGGTCGTACGGTCGTTTACCGAGAGGCCCCGCCAGTACCTCGGCCGTGAACACCTTCGCTCGCGCAGCAGCCCACACCCTGCCGTAAACCGTGCTTCCTACCCGCCCACCATCACGGGCGCCCCGGAACAGCCGACCATCTCTCGCTGTGCCGAACCGTGACAGGTGATCGTGCAGTATCTCCGTCAGCACAGGTGGGCAGGGGACCGTTCGGCCCATGCTGGAGTCCCGATGTTTCAGCGGCCCTTCCTCGCTAGCCTCGCCCGAATCGGTCCATTCCCTGCCGATCTCCGCCCGAGCGCCGTCGAGGTGAATGTCGCCCCAGCCCTTCTCCGGCAAGGAGAGGTTCTGTTTCTTGAGGTTGGCGGCCTCTTCCGGGCGAAGTCCGGCGTAGTACATGCACGCGAAGAACGCGACCAATCTGGGGCCTTGCTTGCCGATCGTGTCGATGGCGGTGAGCAGCATGCGAGCCTGCATCGGGTTGACCGCGGACTCCGGGTTCACCTGGGTCAATGCGTAATGCCGCTTCTTGACCTTGACCTCGTTGAGCGGATTCGTTGACAGGAGCTTCTTCTCGATGGCGTAGTCGATCGCGTTCGCGAGAGCCACTCGCCGGATACGAACGGTGTTACCTGCGGCTCGGGTGCCGTCCAAGTTCATGTCGAGTGCCCGCAGCACGGCCCGGAGCACTTCCGGCTTGGCGAGGTCGGAGACATTCCGGCTCGCGCGGGCGAGTGCCTTGGAAATCCGCGCTGCTTCAGGCGTCCGCTCGGCACTTCGCGTCTTCGTGTTGAACTCCTCCATCAACACCTTTCGTAGCGCCTTGTCCTGGGGAAGAGAAGCACTCTCGTGTAGCAGCGCGACTGTGATCCGCGTCAATGACTCGGCCAGTGACTTCCGGTACTTCGGGGAGCAGTCAGGCCACTTCATGTCCATGTAGGCGCACGCGAACTCGAACCACGTCATCGTGGTGCGCTCCCGTTCCATGGAGACCGGAAGACCACTACCGACGTCGAATGCTTCTCCGCTCCGGGCTGCCGACACGAGCCGGGAGCGGAAGCTGTCGGCGAGCGCGGCCGTCGTGAACGAGCGGCCGAACCTGCGCTGCTCCACCACCCAACGCACGCGGTAGCTCGACCGGCGTTTGCCTCGGATGTGCTCAATCGTCCAGATACGAACGTTGTGACTGGTATCCATCAAGCGGCAACCTCGCGGGATTCGAGCCATGCTTCGAGATCGGTGCGGCGAATTCGGATTTCGCCGTTCGGGAGTTTGATGTAGCGCGGTGCGCGCCCCTTCGCGCACCAGTCGTAGAAGGTGGACTTCGCTACGCCCAGTTCTTCACAGAAAGCCTTGAGCGTGAGGTATCGGCGCTCGGTGCCCATGCTGGTGAGGTCTCCTCAGTACGGCGGTGGTGGTGAATGAGGGGAGAGGCAGGCCGGGGCGCTTTCTCCGGCGGTTGTTTGCCGCTACGTCCGCTACCTCAGCTACTCGGCTGGTCAGAGCGGTAGCGGCTATGTAAGTGGTAGCGGCTGCATCCGCTACCCGGCTCCACGCGATCCAAGCGGTGGCAGACCTTCGGTAGCGCTTGTGTCCGCTACCTCGGTTTGGTCCGCTACCGGGTTGACCTGCGGGGTAGCGGCAGTAGCGGTGGTAGCGGCTGTGGGCAGGTAGCGGCTCCAGGCGTCGGCGAGGCCGCCGTCGCCGTCGAGGCGGTAGCCCTTCGCGACGCTGCCGCCCGGCCGTTTGAGGTTGCTAGAGCGGACGCCGTACTTGCCGAGGAGTTTGCCGAGTGCACGGGCGTCGAGTGGTTTGCCGTGGAGTTCGGCCCAGGGTGCTTCGTCGAGGTTGTGTAGGGCGGTGAGGATGTCGGCGGTGGTCATGCGGTCGGTGTCGTGTTGGGTGTAGAGCTGGCGGAGGTCGGCGAGGAGGCGGATGCCGATGCTGTCGGGTTGGGTGGCGGCGTTGGCGACGAAGTACTCGCATGCGGCGCGGGCGGTGTCGGGCCAGTGGTCGCCTGCTTGGTCGGCGATGGCGATCAGTGGCCGCCAGATTTCGGCGGAGCGGTCCCGCACGCTCGGTGGCATGGTCGGCCGGGCCGCCCCGACCCGTTCGCCCGCGGTGGCCATCCAGGCGGCCAGTCGCTCGCGCAGTGGGCGGGCTTCGCGTTCGACGTCTTCCTCCCAGAACTCGGCGACGTGTTCGTCGGCGCGGCGGCGTTTCATGTGGACGGTGATGGCGCGGGTGGTGATGGTGGCGGGCATGTGCCCGGCGATGCCGGCTAGCGCCGCGGGGGCGTAGACGGGGAAGCGTTCGACCTTCATGGCGCGGGCGTCTCCGACGCAGCGGGCGATCGTCGCGGAGCGCTTGTATCCGGCGTTGAGCATCGCGCGCAGGTCTTCGTTGTTTCCTCCGTTCTTGGGGTTGAAGATCGCGTCGACCTCGTCGAAGAGGATCGTGACGGGTCCGTCGGCGACCATGCGGAACAGTGCCGCGGTGGTGGCCGAGATGGTCATCTCGGGTGCGCGGACGAGGAACTGGGCGACCTCGAGCACGCGGGTCTTGCCGCTGCCCGGCTCGGCGGAGTCGAGGATCAGGCGTGGGGTGACGTAGAAGTGGTCGGCGGCGTGGGTATGGGCGTACCAGAGAGCGAGCATGGGTGCGCAGTGCTCGCTCGGGAAGGCGTTGTAGCGGGCCACGAACTCCCGCACCGCATCCAGCACGCTCGCCCCGGACTCCTCACCCGGTGGCGGCGGGCCGAGCCACGACAGAGGGCGCTCGGGAGCGGCTTCGGGTACGTCGGTATTCGGGGCTGTGCCGCTGTCGACGGCCTCGCGGGTGCCGGTGTGGGCGGCCTGCCAGACGGTCTGGCAGTTCTCCGAGCAGAAGTCCGGCGACGGCGACTCACCCCGGTCTCGCCCGCACTGCACACACGCGGCAGCGGGGTCGGCAAGGACGTCGTCGATAGCCGACAGCAGCGGATCAGGCGTACTCATCAGGCAGCTACCTCGCTTCCCTGCCGAGACGTGACGGTGCGGGGCTGAGTGCGGCCCTTGGCCAGCCCCGCGTCGACCACCCGCGCGACCTCGGGCGGTGTGCATCCGCAGTCCGCGGTGACGAGCGTTCGCGCGGCCTGGATGAGTTCGGTGCGGGCGTGGGCCTCGTCGAGCAGCCCGCCGCCGACGAGGCGACCAACCCGGTACGCCGCGCGGGACAGGACTTCGTTGTGGCGGCCGGGTGGGGCGGAGCGGATCTCGTCGCACTCGCCGCGCAGGGCGCTGGCGGCATAGGCGCTCGGTCGCGCCACCGGACCCGCACTCGTCGTCGAGGTGGTTGTGGGGCGTTCGCAGAGGGCTTGCAGCAGCCAGGCGGGCAAGGGTGCGGGGTCGGTGTCGTCTTCCAGCTCGTATCCGCCTTCCGGCAGTGTCGAGCCGGGGGCGACGACGTAGCCGCCGCCGGAGCGGGTGTCGATCCGCGGTGCGAGGTGTCCGGCGGTGTTCCGCAGCCGCACCCCGGGCGGGAGCGTGAAGTACAGGTGCCGGCCGCCGGAGGGTGTGGTCACGGTGTAGGTGGCGGGCAGCTCCACGCCCCGCTCGGCGGCGAGCGCAGCCAACGCCTCAGCGCCGTCGACCTCGCCCGGCTGCTTGACGGTGTCGCAGTCGAGCACCAGCAGGTGGGACGGGCCGGTGGCCAGGCCGATGTTGAACGCGCCGCTGTCCCAGCAGCGGGTGATGCGGTCGTGGTTGGTGGTGGATCGGTTCTCCCAGGCGCGGATGGCGGGGCGCTTGGTGGCCGGTACGAGGGGGAAGACGTACCAGCCCATCGCGGCGCAGTACAGCGCCCATTCCCGTAGCACATCGTGTCCGGACATGCTCACGGCTCCTTTCGTGGTGCTGGTTGTTCAGACCTGGGTGAGGCGGCCGCGGGCGTGGAGCTTCTTCGCGGCGCGTTCGATGCGGCTCCAGTGCCGGCGCACCCGCTTCTCGGTCTCGCGGCGGGCGGCGGCTTCGCTGATGCCGGAGCCGCGGGCGTAGCGGCGGAACCCGGCCAGATCCGAGCGGGCACCGGGCTGGGTGGTGGCGCGGGCGTGGCTGAGTCCGTATCCGGCGTGTTTGACCAGGAACCGGGCGGCGGCTTCGTGTCCGCCGAGGATCATGGCCAGCCAGTCCATCAACCGGCCCGGGTGCGGCTCTTCCTCGACCGGGATGACGTATCCGTTGTCATCGTCGGTCAGCACCGCGCGCTTGATCCGGCCACCGGCGGCGCAGTGGATGACGGCGTGTCCGGCCTCGTGGAAGGCCGACACCCAGCGGGTGATGTCTTCATCAGCAGCGAAACGCATGCGCGTGCCTCCTCGGGCGAGACAGGGATCAGAGGTAGATGCGGCCGGAGCGGACCAGCTCCGGTGCTCGGCGTTGGATCTGTGCCCAGTGCCGGTCGACGTGCTTGCGCGCCAGCGCACGGGCCTTGCTCTCCGACAGCCGACGGGCGCCGAGGGCGCGGTTGACGTGGTGGAAGTTGGCGATGTCGTGGCTGGAGTTGGTGCGCCGGGCGGACCGGCCGTGCAGGCGGGCCCAGCGCCGCTCGGCCTCGAAGCCGCCCCAGCAGCCGATGACGTAGCCGGTGAGGTTGTCCGGATCCCACCGGACGTCGACAGAGCCGCTGTCGCCCTCATGCACGACCGACTTGATCACGAACCCGACGGCCTTCCAGACCACCGCGTGACCGAGCTCGTGGACGGCGATCTGTAGCTGCAGCGGATCGTTGGGGTCGCGGCGGGTGGAGAACAACCAACCCATCACGGAACCTCTTTCGTTACTTTGCGTGACTGTGCGTGGGTAGGGGCGGTCAAGGGAGCGGGGTAGGGAATCGCGGGAGGGGAAGGGAGTTTTCCCTTCGCCGCTCCCTACCCCGTCTCCCTAGGCGTGAACTGCGGTTTTGCCCTCGAAGGGAGCGGAGGGAGCGAGGGAATCGCTGCGCCTAGACGCCTGTGAAAGGCGCTGGTGGGACGCGGGTTAGGTGTCGTCTTGCTGTCGTTCGGCGAGGGCGGAGTGAACACGCTCCGCATACACCATCAGGACGCCGACCTTGGTGACCTTGACGCCGTAGTCGGCGAGCAGGTCGCGCAGGTCTTCAGCTGTCATGCCGCTGTAGGGCGGGTAGCCGGGGGCGAGTTCGCGGAGCCGGGCGGTGATGTCGGTGGCCTTGACCTTCGCCTCACCGTGCAGCGCTTCGGCCACGTCAGCGAGCAGGTCGCGCTCCTGCTGGGCGATCTCACCTGAGCTGGCACGACGTCCGCGGCCCGCCTTGATGCGCTCGGCGATCTCGATCGCGTCGCTGCCGCTGACGAAGTGGGTGCGCACGGTTTCGGAGGTCTGGCCCTGCTGGCAGGGCACTCCTGCGCCGGTGACCACGACGGTGCCCTTGTGTTCTTGCTTGAGCTCGTGCGGAGCGGCCCCGGCGGCGACGGCGTTGTCGCCCAGCGCCATGCGGGATTGCTGTTCGGTGCCGACCTTGAGTGAGGCGCGGATGTGGGCGCCCTCGCGCACGAGCTTGGGCAGGTTCTGGTCGGTGGGGTCCTGGGTGCCCTGCCACAGCACGACGTTGACCGCGCGGCCCTGGTTGTGGAGCTTGCGGGCGGCCATGAAGTAGCGGCTGGTGTTCTTCGACCCGCCGAACGGGCGCGGGTCGCGTCCCTCGCCTTCCCCTTCGCCCTGGGCCGGGCACATGAATGCCACCTGCGCCTCGTCGACGACGAGGTAGATCGGGTGGAAGCCGGGCAGGTTCGGCGGCACCCCGTCGGGGTACTTGTCGGCGTCGAACTCCATCAGGCGCCGTTCCATCTCGTGCACGCCCCACTCCAGCATGTGCGTGGCGTCGATGACGTGCTCATCGGTCGGGCCTTCGATCAGCGTGGTGGCGATGCCGCGGAACATGCGCCAGTCGCCGATGCCCTTCAGGTCGGCGATGTGCAGCTCGGTGGAGGGGTCGAACGCCAGCCACAGCACCAGCGACCGCAGCGCGGCGGTCTTGCCCATGTTCGACAAACCGGTGATGAGCAGGTGTTTCTGCCACAGGTTCAACGAGACGGCGTCGCCGCGAAGGTTCTGTCCCCACGGTGCCCGTCCGGAGTGGACGTTGGCGGTGATCTCGTGGTTGAGCACTAACGGGGAGGGCTCGATGGGCTCGTCGAGCGCGCCCGGGTCGGCCACCCACAGCCGCACTGTGCGCGCGGCGGGGGCGGTGGTGATGAACAGCTCGTGCTCGTGCCGATCCAGGTTCTCGGCCAGCTTGCGCCGCTTGGCCTTGATCTCCTCGGTCGTCACCCCGGTCGGCAGCGTCACATCGACCTCGACACCGCACCCGGCGATCGTGATCGGCCCTAGCAACTGGGCAGACTCCTCGCCCAACTCCGCCAACTTCTTCCGCAACGTCGAAATCCCCAGGTCCGACAGCGCCGCGATCACCCGGTGTGGCGTGACGGGCTCACCCTCGCTCGATCGCTGCACCGGCTGCACCCACCTCGGCTCCCACGTCGAGTGCTTGCGTCCCTGGTCCCACAGGTAGAGCACCCCGAGACCGAGGCCGCCGGTCAGCAGCAGAGCGCCGTAGGCGGTGGCGAACCACCACAGCCAGCGGATGGTGTCGATCGCCGCGCCGATCGGCTCCAGGACCATGCCGGCGTCGCCGTCGGCCACCGCGAGCACGACCCCGAGGGCCAGCAGCAACCCGACACCCGAGGCAGCGCACACCGCGACCGCTTTGGCCAGATGGGCCGGGGCTTTGAGCCAGTCCATGTGCCGCTCGTGCCGCTCGCGCCGGGCGCGAGCCTCGCGCTCCTCCCACTCACCGAGACGGTCCCAGTCGCCCTGCGCCTCGGCGGCACGCAGCAGCCGCTCGTACCGGCTCGTGCCACGCGAGTCCCGCACCCGCCTGGCCACCACCGCCGCCCCGGCCGGGATGTAGAGGGCGTGACGGAGCGCCGACTTCGTGCCCGTCGCCACATACGGGGCCGAGGCGCGCCGCAGTTCGACGGCCTGCTCGGCCATCCGCAGCCGGGTCTCCTCACTGATGTGCGGCACCGGCAAGCGACGTGTGTTGAACGTCGGCCGCGGAGTCTCGGCCACGATCTCGGCGTCGATCACGCCGGGAGTCGGCTGGGCTTCCGACCGCAGCGGCACCACGGTGGCGTCCTGCGGGTCCTCGTCATGCTGGTTGGTCATCGGTCCCCCTTCCGACGGATGCTGGTGTTGAACTCGTCTCGGAGCCGAGCGGCCTTGTCCTTGCCGCAGCGCAGCTCCCGCGCGATCCGACGAGCGGACCAACGGGCGGCCTCTGGCTGGGTCTGGAGCAGGGCCTCGAACTCTGCCCGGAGCGCGTCCAAGGGGCGCGTGGGTCGCCCGCCACGGTGCCCGGTTTCCGCAGGTCTATTGCTGCGGGACGGGGTTTCAGGACGGGGTGGCTCCGCCGTCGCCACACCCCCGCCATCCGGCTCGTCGCGCTGCTCGGCGCGGGCGGTCTCGGCGGCGATGAGTGCGGCGATTTCGTCGTCCATCACATCCCGCGGCCCGGGTCGATCGAGCGGGTTGACCGTGGGGCGCAGGCGTGGTCCGCGGTCGCGGCCGAGGCGGTAGACGCCGGGCTCGAACACCAGCCGCGCGGTGCCGTCGGCCGTGATCTCCACGGCAGCATCGGCGATCGCAGCCTCGCGGGCCTTCTCAACCTTGCGGGCCGCCTGGCGGGCGATTACGGCCTCGGCCCGCTCGGCCTTCGACCGGGGTTGCCCCGCGACGGCCATCTGGTGCAGCAGCACCCCGGCGATCGACACCACGCCCATCACCACCGAGGCGTCCCAGCCGACGGTGATGCCCTTCATCGCGTTCAGCCCCGCCGCGAGAGCGGTCGCGAGGGCGACGCCGACCTGCAGCCAGAACACCGACGCTCCGGGGGCAGTGCGGCGCCGGTGGTGGACGGCGAACGCGCACGCCCACATCGACAGCTCGGTCACCACCGGCAGCAGCCAGCCGGTGAACGCCCACGCCGAGCCCACGTAGATGCGGTCGCCGTAGGCGGCCATCGCCGGAGCGCTCATCACGAACGAGACCAGAGCGATGCTGTAGATGGACAACGCCACCTTGTTCTCGCCGATCGTCGCGGCCACGGCCTTGACCGCTGCCCGACGAGCCGCTTTCCGGGCGGCCTTGCGGGCTTCGCGCTCCCGCTGGTCCTTGCGGGCCTCGGCCTTCGCCGCTGCCGCGTCCTTACGACGCTGCTCAGCTTCGGCCTCGCGGTCCCGCCGCCGCTGCTCGGCTTCAGCCAACCGATCCGCGCGCTCCTGCTCCGCCCTAGCGGCCCGGTCCTTGCGCAACTCCTCCTTGTAGCTGCTCATCAGGCGATCCCCTCCCGACCCTCGGCACCAGTGGCGGGTGCGGTGTCGGTGGGACGATCCCGGTGAGTGCGGCCGAACTGATCACGACGAGGGGCGCGGTGGTGTTGGTAGCGGCGGAAAGCCAGGCGTGCGAGAACGATGCGAGCGGCCAACACGGTGCCCGCGATCGGGAGCACGACCGGGTGCAGCAGCACCGCGCCGCTACAGCCGACGACGACCGTGCCAGCGATCTCGGGCGTCCAGTAGCCGACGGTCGAGGCCACCCGGTCGACCATCGTGGCGTGCACTCGGTCGGCACGCTCGACCAGCTCCGCGCTGGCCGGTTCGGGGCGCTGGATCTCAGACATGGGCGGTCCTCCTCACGTACTCGGTGGTTTCGGGGGTGATGGCGTTGGTCAGGCGGTGGTCCAGCCCGGTTTGGGCGGCCAGGAGCAGTCGCGCGGCCAGCGCGAGTGGCCAACGGAGCAGGTGCAGCAGCAGGAACACCGTCAGGGCGAGGGCGAACCCGGCCAGGCGCCAGGGGCCGTGCTGGTGCAGGACGTCGAACACCGACATCAGGCCACCTCCTTGTTAGTGGCTGAGGTGAACAGCTCGGCGCAGCCGCGGCAGTCGCACTCCGGTCGGCGGGTGACGACGTCCCGCTGGGTGCCGTCGATCGTGCCGCGCCAGGAAGGAATGACTTCCGGCTTGTCGTAGACGGGTTGGGCGCATCCGCACTGGGGGGCGGAGCAGGAACGGGTGCCGGTGAGGGCGCTGGAAGAGTGCCAGCGGTCCAGGTGGCCGCAGTGGCATCGGTGCACGATCAGCATCACCACTCACCGCCGTCCCGCGTGAGTGAGGACCCAGTCCACGAACGCCTGGTCGGTGATCAGGTTGTCCTCGCCGTACCAGTCCCGCAGAAACGCCGCGATCTGGCCGGGAGAGTGGCCTTTACGGTGCCGGCGGATGATGAGCATGATCGGCGCGGACAACAGTTCGGGCCGATAGCCAGTGCGCTTCGCGGCCTGCTTGAGCAGCTTGTGTGACACCATGGGTGTCCTTCCCTTCCAAGTTCGTTGGGGAGAGCCCGGCCCGACGCGCGTTCTTGGTCGGATGGCGTCGGGCCGGGGCGAAGTCAGCGAACGACGCGCAGGTCGCCGATGGCGCCCTGCACCCAGCCCGTCTTGCCAGCCTTGTTGCGGGTGTGCAGCACCACGGTCTTGCTGCGCACGTCGACGTCGGTCTTGGTGACCTGCCACCAGTCGCCATCGTTCGCGCGCACCCACTTGCCGCGGGTGATCTCCTGAATCGGCAGCTTGCGAGCCATGAACAGTCCTTTCTCGACTGCGAATACGGGGTTGTGCTGGTCGGACGTGGGACGAGTCAGGAGCGGGCGGAGTCGAGCATCCAGCCGATCGCGCGGGCACAGCGCGGGTTGGAGCACAGGTTGGCCTTGCGGCTGACCTTCTTGCCGCAGGCCTGGCAGCGGCCCATCTGCTCGATCGGACGCGCCCGCAGCTGGTTCTTCGGCTTGTTGGGGTTGCGGAACATCGGGTCTCCTTCTCTGCTGATCTCGACAGGCGTTGTGGTGGAAGGAAGTCAATGGGTGCGCCGGGAGGCGAGCCAGGTAGTGACCAGGGCGCCGATCGGGATCTGCAGCCCCTTGTGCGCGGCCTGGTCAATCAACATCCGGCCGTTGACCCCAGCTGCGGACAGGTCGTGGAAGCCGCCCTTGCCAGTGCCGTGGGCGAAGCGACGCAACAGCCGACCGTCATCGATCAGGGCGTGCAGCAACGCCTCCACGACCGTGCCGGCGGCCACCGCCTTCCACCCAGGCCGCACACCAGCCGCCCGCAACGCCATCGCCTTCGCCGCGTGCTGGGTGGCCGCATACGTGACGACGTGCTCGGCCAACGCCGCATATCCGGCCGCCTCGTGGCGTTGCTTGTTCTGCGCGGCGTGGTCGGACTGCACCAGGTAATCCCCGGCCTCGTGCCCCGCCGCCGCGGCCAGCCACGACACCACCAACACCGCCACCCGATCCGGACGCCGCCGCATCACGCCGCCTCCTCAGCGACGTATTCGGCCGCGTCGAACCGGCCCGGCAACGCCCGCAACGCCTCTCGACCCGCCCGACGAGCGGCACGCCACGCCCGCTGCGCATCAGTGAACGAGCGATTCACCCGCACCACCGCCGCCCGCTGCTCAGCCACCAACTCCCGATCCACCTCAGCCAGAAGAGACTCGAGCTCCAACCGCTCCATCCGAGCCGCCTCTTCCTCTCGCTCCACGCACACCAGCGGGTCGACCTCAAAGGCCGCTCTCGCCGTGCGATCCGTGATCCGTCCGGTCTTCATCTCGCTCCTTCCGTTCGATGCGCTTACGGTAGCGCTACTAAAAGCGCTACTGCAAGCGCATCGGTGGGTTGAACTCATGTGTGATGGCGCTGATTGCCCCTGGACTGGGCGTGACGCGCTATTGTTGGCGCTGGTAGAAGTGCTGGTAGGGAGGTCTTAGTGGGCAAGGACTGGGATGCGGTCGCCGAAGCTGTAAACACCCGTTTGGCCGAACTCGGCATGACTCAGGCGGAGTTGGCCAGCAAGTCCCGGGTCAGCCCGGCGGCATTGCGCCAGATCCAGCACGGCGTCCCACCGAAGACCCGTCGTAGCCCTCACACGCTGGCTGCAATCTCGGAGGCACTCGGCTGGCCTTCCCGGCACCTGGAAGAAGTTGCCGCCGGGGAAGATGCGATCGGCGGCCAGGACCGGGTCAAGCGGCTCGAAGACACGGTCGCCGACCTCCAAGAGCGTGTGCGGAAGCTGGAGGAAGCGGCCAAGAGCTAGCGTTCCAGCGCGCTGATGAAAGCGACCACGTTGTCGATGGCCGCGCTCAGCCCGTTCGCTACTGCGCTTCCCCATCCTGCGGCCTCGCCCGGGTACTTCACGATCACGGCGAACACGCCGAGCAGGAAGAGGCTTCCGAGCACCTTCGGCGCCCTCCGGCTGTTGCCAGCCATGGCAAGTGCGGGTATCTGCTGCTTCTTCGGCATGGTGTTCCCCTCCCAGTCGGTTCGTCACCGCGGCTCCAGGTGGCTCGGCCCCTGTGGGACCCTTACGCGGTGCGCTGCCTTTCATGCCTCCAATTCAAGGCTGTGAGGCGCTGACCAGCGATGAACTCGCAGTGCACCCGCAGTGCACTCCGCTGACTCCACTGGGGGTGGACGATCCGTGGACGTGATCGACGTCTGGACCGGGGAGCGGGCCAGCGCGCTCCAGAAGGCGCTACGGCTCACGAACGAGCGGTTCGCCGAGCGGCTCGGCACGGCTGTCCGGACGGTGGCGAAGTGGCATGCGAACCCACTGGCACAACTCTCGGCAGAGCTGCAAGAAGCACTCGACACGGTGCTCTACGAGGCACCGGCGCCAGCGAAAGCGCGGTTCGGGCTGTTGATCCAAGCAGGGAGCACACTGGCGACCTCGCCGACCGCCACCGACCTCACCGAGGCCGAGAAGCGTCTCCATGCCGACCCGCACATCGGCTCTGCTCTCGCGTGGCTCGATCGGGCCGCCGACTGGCAGCCGGGCACCGCCCGTCAGCGGGTCGCCTCAGCACTGGTCAGCCTGAATCCCATGGCCCTTCACGACCGAGGCCAGCGACGAAGTGGAGTCAACCGTGAGCAAGTCGCCTCGGCGCTCCGCAGCTTTTACGCCGACATGCCACCCGGCTACGGCACCTACAGCGCCCGCTACGGCGACGGCCAGCGCGTCCGTACCAGCGTGCTGACGTGCGCTGACTGGTTGGACTTGGTGTGTCCGCTCACGCCCGAACATGACCATGCCGAGCTGGTCAGTGAGACGACGCCACCGGTGACGGTGGATCCGCCGGCACTTGAGAGAGCTATTCGGCGCGTCGCGGAGACGCTGGAGATGAACACGCGCATGGTCGACGCGACGCTGTACCGGCTCGCCGAGATCGATATCAGCCGTGGTCGCCTCGCCGGGGCGTTCGGGCTGAGCTCCTTCGTCGAGTACGCGCTGACGATGGACCTACTCGAAGGCGAGCTCGTGGACGTACTGGCCAAGGGCGAGCAGCCCACAGCCGAGATGCTGCCGCTACGACAGCGATACCTCCCCGACGTCCAGTCAGTTCTCGACGTCGACAAACGGCTGTGCGCGGGTGGCGCACTGGCACTGTGTGCGATCGCACGCCCACCCGGGCTACGTCGGGCCAAGGCCGATTACCTGCTTCTAGTCCAAGAGCGCGGCGGGCGCGTGCTCAACGCCGCCCGCCGACTCGCGGTCATCCCGAAGAGCTTCCACGAACCGCTCACCGACTACCTCGACGACACCCAGATCGGGGCCACGCTGCGGCGAGAGATGGAAGAGGAGCTGTTCGGCCGCGACGACGTGGACGGCACCCTGGGCGCTCAACGCCGGGCCGATCCGATGCACCCCAGTCGCCTGTCGGCCCCGATGCGCTGGCTCACCGAACACCCTGACGCCTGGCAGATGGAGTGCACCGGATTCGGCCTCAACCTCGTCAGCGGGAACTACGAGTACGCCAGCATGGTTGTCATCCATGATGAGACCTTCTGGATCGACTACGGCGGCGACATCGCGGCCAACTGGGAATCCGACAGCTTGCGGCAGTTCTCCAGCGTCGATAAGGACTTTCTCACCGACCTCGTCGGCGATACGGCCTGGAGCAACGAGGGCCTGTTCGCCTTCCTGCAAGCCCTCCGCCGATTAGCCGAGGTCGGCGACCGCCGCGTCAACCTGCCGACAGTGGAATGGGAGCTGGAATGAGCGAACGTAGCTGGTATCAAGGCAACGCTGCTGACGACGGTGCCGACCGCCGAGGCTGGATCCTCGGACATTTTATGGAGCCATCTGCAGGCGATCGTTCCACCGAATTACTCGAAGTTAAGTGGGGTGTCCATAAGGCAGGAGAGGAGCGCCATGATTGGGTCACAGGCGACAAGCGAACCACTTTGGTCCTCCTTGTCTCGGGTAAGTTCACCGTAAGGTTCCGTAACGGCGATGCTCTGCTGGTGACGCAGGGGGATTACTTAGTCTGGGGGCCAGGAACGGATCATTCTTGGCGCGCTGATACTGACGCTGTTGTTATCACAGTTCGATGGCCTTCTATTCACTAGTGATGCGTTATTGTGCCAGCCTATCGACGATTTTTTGTGTGAAATCACCAAGAACTTCCTCGGAGACACAGTTCTTCGCCCAGATGCTGGCTAAGGTGTCGACTACGTATCCGCGACTCTTGGAGATATGGTCACCTACGAAAGTGCACCAGTGGTGGTGGTCAGAATGCCTCATTGCCTCTTCGAGGGTCTGTGTTAGTGAAGCGTATCCGATGCCGAACCGGTCGGTAACGTCTGGCCAATCCGCGTCCCTTAGGTCTTCGAAGATTTGCCTCTCGGGAGCTTTGGATCCTGGTAGCTTTTCGGCGAAACGCGCGTCTATGTCGGCGTCAACGAAGGCTACAGACCGGTATGGGAGTCTGCTTTCTTGGGATAGTTTCCCAAGTGTTTCAACGACATCTGAAGGGCCGGTCTTGAGAATCTTGCATCTTCGCAGCAAGTTCGGGTCCCTCCTTGCTAAGAGCTCTCTGATGATGGCCTGAGCGATGTCGTCCTCGCAGAATATGGACAATTCGAAATGTTGTTCGTCGTCTATACTCGTCATGCAAAACTCGGTGCTTGCACCGTAAATTATCTTAGCGCCATCTTTTCCTCTCAGTACGAGCGCTCGAGCTTCCGGAGGCAAAGACTCTAATACGTAAGGGCTGTGTGTGCTGAGTATGACCTGTACGGATTTGGTGCGGCTAAGCCAAAGTAGGAACTCTATGAGGCGACGCTGCGCCTTAGGGTGTAGTGACGCTTCGACTTCGTCGATTAACAGAAGTGAGCAGTCAGGAATTCGCTCCAGGGTTTGAATCAGAGATAGGAGCGAAGCTTCGCCGGCTCCCTGGTGAAACTGGGAGTACTCGCCGAAGTCTCGGCCCAATATGCCTACTTGCCGGTTAGATTTTGCATCGTTTGTTGTGGCAAACCTGGCTCCAATGTATTCTCGGTTCATTATGTAAGCGAGCCTATTTCTATACTCTTCGGCTAATTCTGTGGAGCTGGCTTCTCTTGCTGTTTTTTTGGCTATTTGTGCATATCCCGAAAGGGCTTCCAGTGGCATTGTTCTGGATATATCAAGAAAGAAGACTTTCCTGCTCGGCCTTTTGTCCATTCCTCGCCAGCGGGAGGATGGCTTTCGGAGCGATTTTAGTGGTGGCCCCTTCGGGCCCTGTTTGTATTCGTAATTTACCCAAACTTTGGTTACCTCATCCCATGATGTGCTCGGGAAGAACTCTCCGGGCTGGAAGGATCTTTGGTTGGGTATATCTTGTTCGTAAGCGCATGCGGCAAGTTTTAGGATGGTCGTTTTTCCGACTCCATTTTCGCCTGCAAGTGCCATTACTGGAAACGGCAACTCGATGTCCGAATGCTTGAAACCGCGAAGGCCGTCAATGGATATGGACCGCAATAATAGAGGATAGTTGTTCTGTTGTATCCTTCTGCGGATGCGCTCGATTTCGTTCGACATGATCCAGAGTCTAAGGCAGTGCGTGGTGGAAACTCTGTAGTCCCAGTGGTGCATCTTGGGTGGGCATGAAACGTCGGTTCCATAATCTGACTTAGGACTGTTCGGCGGTACTCATGCCGCCGAACGGCCTCATCGCGAGCCTGCAGAGATGACACCCTTGGACCTTGGGCGTTTCGCTGCTCGCCTCAGTGCGAGTTTCACACGTCCCTGTCATGTCAGCACGCTGAGGTTCATCGGGGTGTTTGTTCTGCGCGTCCCGCTGTTGCGAACTCGCATGCGCAAAGAAGCTGAAACTTTGCAAGAGCTACTTCACGCCGCCCCAGCCGATCGCGTCATGGAGTGCCTGATGAGCTCTGGATCTTGAGTTGACGGTAGACCCACGTTTGCGAGTGAACACGATCACCCGGTCGGAGGTGCGCGTCCCATATGTGCCCCAGAAAGCACTCATCGTGGGGGTGTCTTCGCAGGTCAGAAGGTGCTTACGTGCCCCTCTGTAAATCAGACGGCTCAGCCTACGGGGGTTCGAATCCCTCACCCGCCACAGCAGGCGAAACGCCCCGCCACCTGGGAAGACCAGGCGGCGGGGCGTTTGTCGTTCGGTGTGGATGTCGCCCGGATCGTCAGACCGGCACGACAGTCTGGTCGCCATGAGCGACGGCAGGGGACAAGCCGGCTTCGGTCGGCGCGATGGGACGGATCGAGACAGGTTCGCCGGTGCCGGGCCCGAGTTGTCGGGCTCGGACTTCTCGCGCACGCGGGAGGAGTCGGCCATGGCGCGGGAGAGTCGACGGTTGATCGCCACGCTCGGCGACCTCGACATCGATGGACTCGGCATCGCGTGTGTGGCGGGCATCGACGCCGCTGAGGCGGTTCGCAGACTGGATGCCGAGGCCGTCGACATCGACCTCGACCGGCTGATGGCCATGTACTGGGAGAATCCGATCCGTGACGACACCATCCTGACGATGGGGGTCACCGACGTGCCCGGCGGATGCGTGCTCGCGCAGCCGTGGGGGTACGGCCCGCAGATGCCCGGCGTGACGTCGGCGCTCTCGATGGGTACGACCTGCTACGCCATGTATGTCAACCCCAAGAGCGGCAACCAAGGCAAGATCTGCCGCGACGGCGACCTCGTCGCCTGGGATCTGCACCCCGGTGGCGGACCCGACGAGCACGAGCGAGGCCGCGATGCACTGCTGGCCCAGCTGTACGAGGACCACGCGCTCGCGTACTGCTTCGCCTACGTGGGGTTGCGACCGATCGACGGCCGCGCGGTCAGCGGCCCGCCGGATTCGTGGATCCGCCTTCCCACGCGCGACTACTGGACATGGCGTTGAATCGTCCTAACGGAGCCAGTCGGGACAGGGTCCGCGCTGTGTCACCCACTCGTTTCCACCTGCGCCGACCGGGTACGTGGGAGTGTGGTGGTGCAGTCGGATCTCTGGTGGCAGGTCGTGGCCGAGGTCGTCGGCGAGACCCACAGCGCGTCCGGCCTGGACATCGCCGAGGTGGCCGACCGTGCGATGCACCGGCTCGGGATCACCGCGGAGCTGTACCTCTCGAAACGCGGCCAGACGGCGCTTGTGCCTCTTCTCGTCAACGGTCACCGCGAGCCGGTGAGCATCGAGGGCACGCTCCCGGGGACGGCACCACGGTGTTGACCGGTGATCTGGCGTCGGCCGTCGCGGAGCTGAAGGCCGCGCCGGGAGGGGAGTTGCAGGTGCACGGCAGCGGTGTCCTGGTGCGCTGGCTGCTCGAGCACCGGCTCGTCGACGAGCTCACCCTGCTCGTCTGCCCCGTGGTCCTCGGGCAGGGCACGCGGTTGTTCCCCGACGCGGGTGTGGACACGGGACTAGACCTGGTGGAGTCGCGGTCCACTCCACGCGGAGTGACGATCCAGGTCTACCGGCCCACGGGCCGCCCGGAGTACGCGTCGGCCGCGCCGAACCCGAGTACCTGATCCCTCGCCGTCACAACGCCGGTTCGGCATCGGCCCAGGGCCGCTCGGCCTCCAGCTGGGTCGCCAGCGCCAGCAGGGTCGCCTCACCGCCGAGTCCGGCGACGAACTGCACGCCGAGCGGCAGCCCGTCGGCGGTCCGGTAGAGCGGCACGGACATCGCGGGCCTGCCGGTGAGGTTCGCCAGCTGAGTGAACGGGACCTGTTCGAGGTTCGCGAGGACCTGGTCGTTCCACGTCCTGGTCCGAGTGAACGGTCCCGTGAGGCGCAGCAGGAGCAGGAGTTCACCACCCAGGCGCAGCAGCGGGGGTGTGGTCAGCTCGCCGACGCGCACGGGTGGTCCGGCGAGCGTCGGCGTCAACAGCAGGTCGAAGCGCTCGTGGAACGCGGCCAGCGCGCGGGTGTGGACGTTCCAGCGCTCGCGGGACGCGGCGTAGTCCGCGGCCCGCACCGCCCGGGCGGAGGCGGCGAGCAGGCGGTTGTCCACCTCGAAGTCCCGGTTGCGTGCTCCGGTGGCCTGCTTGATCCGCTCGATGGTCGCGGCTGTCTGCGCCGACCACATGGTCATGAAGTCACGCGCCAGCGCCACCCCGTCGATCTCCGGCTCCGCGGGCTGGACGTCGTGGCCGAGTCCGTCGAGCAGGGCGGCGGCCTGCTCGACGGCGGCGACGGCCTCGGCGTGCACGGGCGTGCCGAGAGGGGAGCGCGTGGTGAATCCGATGCGCAGTCGCATCGGCGTGCGTTTGGCCAGCTCGACGTACGACGTGTCGGGGACGGCGGGCAGGTACGGCCCGCCGAGGTCCGGGGTGCGGGTCAGCACGTCGAGCATCGCGGCCGTGTCGCGCACGGTCCGCGACACCACGCCGTCCGTGGCAGCGCCCGAGAGCGGTTCGGCCACGTCCGGCCCCGCGGGCACGAGGCCCCGGCCCGGCTTGAGCCCGAAGATGCCGCAGCACGCGGCGGGGATGCGGATCGAGCCTCCGCCGTCGCTGGCCCCGGCCACCGGGACGACACCGGCCGCCACCGCGGCGGCCGAACCACCGGACGAGCCGCCGGGGGTGTGCGCGAGGTTCCACGGGTTGCGGGTCGCTCCGGTGGCCTTGGATTCGGTGACCCCCTTCGTGCCGAACTCGGGCGTGGCGGTCTTACCGAAGATCACGAGCCCGGCGTCCAGCCAGCGTCGGACCACGAGGCTGTGCCGGGAGGCCGCGTGGCGGCGCAGGGCGCGCGACCCGCTGCCGGTCGCGACTCCCGCGTAGTCCTGCGAGAGGTCCTTGAGCAGGAACGGAACCCCGGCGAACGGTCCCGACAACTCCCCGGCGGTCTGCTGCCGAGCCAGGTCGTCCATCCGGCGCACGATCGCGTTCAGCCGTCCGTCGACCTGGTCGGCGCGGTCGATCGCCGTCTCCAGCAACTCTCCCGGCGACACCTCGCCCCGGGCCACCAGTTCCGCCAGCCCCACCGCGTCGTACTTCCGGTACTCGCCGTACTCCATCGCAGCCACGCCGCCACCGCCCTTGTCCGAGAAACCCGGTCGACTCCCTGACGACCCAGTGGAGCCCTATTGAAGACCAACGCTTGCGACACCGCGGCGTGACGTCGTCTCGGTACAGTCCTGCCGTGAGTTCGCGCGAGGTCGCCGAGATCCCCACCGGGCCGGTGCCCGTGCCGCCTGCCGTGCAGGCGCTGGCCTGCGACGACGTCGTCACCCCGGTGTGGCGCAACGAGCTGGGCGGGCTCACGTTCCGGTTGGAGTCGCCGGGCGGCCTCACCCGGTACGTCAAATGGGTCGCCCGGGGCACGCCCGTGCTCGACCTCGCGGCCGAGGCCGAACGCCTCGCCTGGGCGGCGCGTCGGGTCACCGTGCCGCGAGTGCTGGCCTCGGGTGAGGATGCCGACGGCACCTGGCTCGTGACCGCGTCCGTCCCGGGACGCACCGCCGTCGACCGGCGGTGGTCGGCCGAACCCGCCACCGCCGCCGCAGCCATCGGGCACGGGCTGCGTGTGCTGCACGAGCGACTTCCCGTCGGCGACTGCCCGTACGAGTGGAGCGTCGCACGTCGCCTGCGGCGCGTCGACCAGCGCATCGCCGCCGGTGAGGGACCGTCGAGCTGGTTCCCGGAGCACCGGCACCTGACAGTCGCCGACGCCCGCGCCCGCCTCGCCGAACCTCCGCCGGTCGAGCGACTCGTCGTCTGCCACGGCGACGCGTGTGCGCCGAACACGTTGCTGCACGACGACGGCACCTTCGCCGCACACGTCGACCTCGGTTCGCTCGGGCTCGCCGATCGCTGGGCCGACCTGGCCGTCGCGGCGTGGAGTCTCGACTGGAACTTCGGCCCGGGCTACGACCACCTCGTCTACTCGGCCTACGGAGTCGAACCGGACGTCGAACGCCTCGCGTACTACCGCTTGTTGTGGGACCTGGCCTGACGCCACGGTGGTCGCGCGGCTCAGGAACCGGGCTCCGAGTCGGGCGGGGTCTCGGGAGGTGACTCGGGCAGCGCGCACTCGAGCCGGTAGTCCACCGTCACGTCACGGTAGGTGTGTCGGGCCCGCACTGTCTTCGGGAGACCGACCCGATCGCTGTGGGAGCGCGAACGAAAACCCTCGGAGCCGTCGAAGGACACCGTCGTCTGCGGATCGTCGTGCCACCGCAGCCGTCGACCGGACACGCGCGCGGTGAACGCGATGTCGGGGGAGCCGTCGTGGTCGTCGGGGGCCTCGGCGTTCTCGGCGTTCTCGGCGTGGTCGGAGTTCGCGGAGTCGGTCACGACCGAGGCCTGCGGCGTTTTGGGGCGACGCGGCGGTGTGGTTCGCGACCGCTGCCCGACGGCCGGGAACGTCGGGTTCTTCCTTCCGGCCGTGGGCGGACGTCCGACTCCTCGTCGGTTTCCTCGTCGGTTTCCCCAGGCTCGTCGCCGACGTCTTCGTCGAGATCCTCCTCGGTCGCCTCCTCCCGGCCCCCGACGACGCGGCCTGCCGCCGTGCCGAGATCGTCGGTGACTCCACGGGCGCTCTCACCGAGGTCGTCGACGGCTCCGCCTGCGCCTCGTCCGAGGTCGTCGACGGCTCCGCCTGCGCCTCGTCCGACGTCGTCGACGGCTCCGCCTGCGCCTCGTCCGACGTCTTCGACGGCTCCGCCTGCGCCTCGTCCGACGTCCTCCACGGCCCCGCCGGCACCCCGCCCGACGTCCTCGATCGCTCGGCGTCCGCCCTCGCCGAGTTCGCCGACGGCAGTGCCGGCGCCGCGCAGCACCGGTTCCGCTGCCCTGAGCACGTGTTCGATGATCTGCGGGTTGCGGTCGATCGTCGTCAGGACGCGGTCGATGATCTCGGCGACCCGGTCGAGCCGCACCCGGAGCTGGGCCTGGGCCTGAACGCCACTGATCGTCAATGCCACCCTGCCCAGCGCCACGTCGGCCCCCACGTGCAGCTTCAGCAGATCAAGGACGTCGGCATGCAGGGACACGTGAGCCCGCAGGTCCTCGACGTCGAGGTCGATCTCGTCGACGGACAGCTCCGGGACGTCGAGGAACACGTCGGGCGAGGTCTCCTCGGCGAGCCTCCCGTCGGGATGCCGAGCGTTCCGGTCGCGTCCCGCGGTCTCCGCCTCGGAGGGAGCGGCGGGCTCGGTTCGGGAGTCGTCCGGGCTGTCGGTGTCGTTCCACTGGCTCACCATGGGCCACCTCTCGCGTGGGGGACACCGTTGTCGAATACCCGTTCCCAGCCGCGTACACGATGTTCCTTGACCTCGATTCGCTCACGTAATAGCTTAGGAGCTAAGCGAAAGGGTGAGTGATGTCGTCGTCTGAAGAGCCGGGAGACGTGACCGTCCAGACCTTGGGCGCGTCGCTTCGTCGGCACAGCACAGCGACCGTGCTGTTCCACCACGCCGTCGCCGAACGGCTCGGGCTGGGGCCCGCCGATCACAAGTGCCTCGATCTGGTCACGGAACGAGGCCCGATGACGGGCAGTGAACTGGCCAGGATCACCGGGCTCACCAGCGGCGCGATCACCGGTGTCGTGGCTCGGCTGGAAAGGGCGGGCTTCCTGCGTCGCGAACCCGACCCGCAGGACCGTCGCAAGCAGTTGCTCCACTGCACGCCGAAGGCGCGCCGGCAGATCGGTGAGGTGTTCGCCGAGCTCGTCGACTTCTCGGCGCTGTTGTCCGGTTTCGACGAAGACCAGCTCGCCACTGTCGCCGAATTCCTCGACCGAGCGACCGACGTCGCTCTCCGACAGGTCGCGCTGCTGCGTGCCCACGCGATGACCAAACCTCAAGGAGGCGGCCATGAACCGCGATGAAGCCGAGTTACGAGACCTGTTCCACCGCATGTGTGCGGCGTGGACCGCGGGCGACGCCCACGCCTACGGCGACCTGTTCACCGAGGACAGCGACTACGTGTCCTTCGACGGCACCCGTGCGAGGGGGCGTGCGCCGATGGTGGAGTCGCACGACCAGCTGTTCCGCGGCGTTCTGGCCGGGACCGCCTTGGTCGGGGACGTGGAGTCCGTTCGATTCCTGTCCGACGACGTCGCACTCGTCCACGGCACGGGTTCCGTCCTCGTCGCATGGCGTTCCACGCCTCCGAAAGGACGGCTCACTCGTAACACCATCGTGTGTGTGCGCACGCCGGTCGGCTGGCGGATCGCCGCGGTCCACAACGGGCGGGTGCGGCCGGTGGCGGTGCCTCCGCCGGACTCGGTTCCGGCACGCCTGGCCAGGACGCTCGTGCGCCTCTCCGCGAGGTTCGGTCTGGGGCGAGCCGGCGTCACGGCCTGAGTCGAGGTGCGATCGCGGCCGCGTCGGGCGGGGTGTCGTGGCGCGACACGCTCTCGGCCAGCGCGGCCGCCCAGGTGCGCAGGGTGGTGACGTCGATGCCGTGGGGCCGTGCGCCGGCGAACGGCGCGATGTTGTCGGAGCCCCGCCGCAGCAGCGCCACGGCGCCCGTCCGGTTGCCCCGCGCGGCGTGCGTGATGCCGACGGCGAGCTGCGCGAGTCCTCTCCACAGCTCTCGTTCGGCGTCCGGGCCCGACTTCCACGCGTCCTCGAACACTTCGTGCGCGTGGAACGGCTTCCCCTCGTCCAGCAGCTGTTGTGCCTCGCGCAGCGTCTCCTGCGGCGTGCGCACCACGCCTTCGGGTTGGCGCGGAACTCCTTGCTCGCCGCGGGGCAGGGGACGTCCGAGCCCGTCCCTCGGCCGCGCGTTGCGGGCTCGGCCCTCGGTGTCTCGATCGCGGTCAGCCACGCGTCGAGTGTGGCACGGCCACCCGTCAGCCGGTCTCGCCCTTCGTCGCGTCGGAGGCCTTCACCTCGGGAGGCGTGACCCGCGAGTTCTCCACGGGTACGGCCTTGCCGGTGAACGAGATGTGTCCCTCGGCGTGCATGCGTTCGGTCATGTGCGGATAGTGCAGTTCGAACGCGGGCCGCTCCGACCGGATCCGCGGCAGTTCCGTGAAGTTGTGGCGCGGCGGCGGGCACGTCGTCGCCCATTCGAGCGAGCTGCCGTAGCCCCAGGGGTCGTCGACCGTCACCGGGTCGCCGAAGCGGTAACTGCGGACGACGTTCCACAGGAACGGCAGCATCGACAGCCCGAGGATGAACGCACCGATCGTGGACACCACGTGCAGAGTCGTGAATCCGTCGGTCGGCAGGTAGTCGGCGTAACGGCGGGGCATGCCCTCGTTACCGAGCCAGTGCTGCACGAGGAACGTGGTGTGGAAGCCGACGAACGTGAGCCAGAAATGCAGTTTGCCCAGCGGTTCGTTCAACATTCGGCCGGTGAACTTCGGGAACCAGAAATAGATCCCGCCGAACGTCGCGAACACGATGGTGCCGAACAGGACGTAGTGGAAGTGCGCCACCACGAAGTACGAGTCGTGCACGTGGAAGTCCAGCGGTGGAGCGGCGAGGATCACCCCCGTGAGGCCGCCCAGCAGGAACGTGATGAGGAAGCCGATCGAGAACAGCATCGGTGTCTCGAACGTCAGTTGCCCCTTCCACATCGTGCCGATCCAGTTGAAGAACTTGATGCCCGTCGGTACCGCGATGAGGAACGTGGTCATCGAGAAGAACGGCAACAACACCGCGCCCGTGGCGAACATGTGGTGGGCCCAGACGACGATCGACAGGCCCATGATGCCCATGGTCGCGAACACCATCAGCCGGTAGCCGAAAACGGGTTTCCTGCTGAAGACCGGAATGATCTCGGTGACGATTCCGAAGAACGGCAACGCCACGATGTAGACCTCGGGATGGCCGAAGAACCAGAACAGGTGCTGGTACAGGATCGCGCCGCCGTTGGCGGGGTCGAAGATGTGTGCGCCGATCAGCCGGTCGACCGCCAAGCCCATCAGCGCGGCCGTGAGGATCGGGAACGCGATCAGCACGAGGATGCTCGTGAACAGGATGTTCCACGTGAAGATCGGCATCCGCCACATCGTCATCCCGGGCGCGCGCAGGCACACCACCGTGGTGACCATGTTGACCGCGCCGAGGATCGTGCCCAGACCCGAGACGACGAGGCCCATCACCCACAGGTTCCCGCCGATGCCGGGGGAGAAGGTGGGGCCGGACAGCGGGGTGTACGCCGTCCAGCCGAAGTCCGCGCCACCACCGGGCGTGAGCAGCGACGCCATGACGATCAGGCCGCCGAGCAGGAAGAGCCAGTACGACAACGCGTTGAGCCGGGGGAACGCGACGTCGGGCGAACCGATCTGCAGCGGGAGCACCAGGTTGGCGAACGCGAAGAGCACGGGTGTCGCGTAGAGCAGCAGCATCAACGTGCCGTGCAGCGTGAACATCTGGTTGTACTGCTCGGTGGAGAGGAACTGCAGCCCGGGCTGGCCGAGCTCGGCGCGGATGAGGAGCGCCATGACCCCGCCGATCATGAAGAAGATGATCGACGTGACCATGTACAGCTTGCCGATCACCTTGTGATCGGTGGTGCGCATCAGGCTCAGCATCGCCTGCCAGCGTTTGCCACCCGTGGGGGCGGGCTGCTGAATCCGCGTCGGGCGGACGCCGATCTGCGTGTCCACGAAGCACCTCCGCTCGCGACGGTGCGCCCTGGCGTCCCCGCATCTGCGCAGGTCCGGGGCGGTCATGAATCACGCTAGACGCGCCCCCGCGCCCCCGCACGTCGACGCGGTACGCCTGCGGTGCCGTTCGCGTATCACCTACTGCTGGTACGACTCGACCTCGCTGACCGGGCGGGTTCGCGCCTGGTCGGGGTCGACACCGAACTCGCTGTTCGCACGTCGCCTGCGCAACAGGTCCCAGCACTGGTCGAGACGCTGTTCGAGGTCCTTCAGCCTGCGCTTGTCGTCGTCGCCGAGACCGGAACCGGTCGCGCGCGAGCGCAGTTCCCTTTCCTCCGCGATGAGGCGGTCGATCCGGGCCAGTGGATCGGTGTCGCTGCTCGCCATCTGCCGCTCCCTTCCGCTTCCGGGGCGTGCCCGGTGCGGGAGGAGTCGAAACCCGCGTGGACGGAGGACGAGCCGACTACGCCTGGAGGTAGCGCAGCACGGCGAGAACGCGACGGCTGTAGCCGGTGACGTGCGCGAGGTCGAGCTTGTCGAAGATCGTCCCGACGTGCTTCTCGACCGCGCTGCGGGAGATGTACAGCGCGTCGGCGATGCCCGCGTTGGTGTGTCCCTCGGCCATCTTCTGCAGCACCTCCCGCTCGCGCTCGGTCAGGCGGGACAGCGGGTCGACGCGGTGGGTGCGCGCCAGCAGCCGCCGCACCACCTCGGGATCGAACGCCGCGCCGCCCGCCGCCACCCGATCGAGCGCGTCGAGGAACTCGCCGACCTGCGCGACCCGGTCCTTCAACAGGTAGCCGACCCGTCCCCGGTCGTCGCTGACGAGGTCGACGGCGTAGCGGCGCTCCACGTACTGCGACAGGACGAGCACACCGATCTCCGGGGCCGACCGCCGGATCTCCAACGCGGCCCGCATGCCCTCGTCGGTGTGGGTGGGAGGCATGCGGACGTCGGTCACGACGACGTCGGGGCGGTGTCGTCGGGCCGCGGCCACGAGGGAGTTCCCGTCGGGCACCGCCGCCACCACGTCGTGCCCTTCCTCGACGAGGAGCCGCACCAGGCCCTCCCGCAGCAGGGTCGAGTCTTCGGCCAGGATCACGCGCACGGCAGCTCCGCTCTCACCACGGTCGAGCCTCCGGGAGGACTGGCGACGGTGAGGACGCCGTCGGCCGCCGCGACCCGGCGGGCCAGGCCCGACAGTCCCGCCCCGGCCGGGTCCGCCCCGCCCACGCCGTCGTCCACGATCCGCACGACGACGATCGTCTCGTTCCGGGTCACGTCGATCTCGATCCGGGTGCAGCCGGAGTGTTTCAGGGCGTTGGTGACGGCTTCGGAGACCACGAAGTAGGCCACGACCTCCGTCGCGGCGTCGGGACGCTCGGCGAGTTCGTAGGTCAGCGTGGTCGGCACGGTCGAGCGGTCGGCCAGCGCCTCCAACGCCGCACCGAGCCCGCCGGTCTCCAGCGCCACCGGGTACACGCGCCAGGTCACCTCACGTAGTTCGTGCAAGGCCTGCTGCGAGTGTTCGTGAGCCTGCCGCACGAGTTCGGTGATCTGCTCCGGGGTCGACGCCCGGCGAGCCCGGCCCAGCAGCATCCCCAGCGCCACGAGCGACTGCTGCACACCGTCGTGGAGGTCGCGCTCGATGCGCCTGCGTTCGGTGTTCACCGCCTCCACAACCTCCGCCCGGGTGGTCGCGAGTTCGTGCACTCGCCTGCGCAGCCGGTCCTTGGCGCTCGGACCGAGCAGGCGGCGCGCGACCGCCCGGTCGAGCCCGGCGACTCCCCGCGCCCCCTGGGCGACGAGGAACAGCAGCAGTGTGCCGCCCAGAACCACCGTGAACGGGTCGTACCAGAAGCGTTGGTCGCCACCACCGATCGGGGATCCGGACAGCAGCTGCCCCACCATGATCGCGCCGCCGACGCCACCGAGCACGGCCAGCGCGACGATGCCCGCGCCCAGCCCGCCCACTCCGCACCGCACGGCGAGGTACGACCAGGCGCGGCCGTCGGGATAGTCGTCGGAGGTCTCGCCGCCCAGGAACCGGGCGATCCGGGCACGTTCGAGCTCGGCGAGCCGCCGGGTGGCCGGGAGCACCCAGGCCCGGGTACGCCGTATGACCAGGGCAGGTGCGGTGAGAACGAGGAACGGCAGTTCGACGACGACGCCGAGCGCTCCGAGCAGGAGCCCGGCGGCCGAACGGTGCGCACGGCGCGCGATACGCTCGGTGGTGGAGGACACCTCGCAGACGCTAACCAGGCTGGGGCATCGTGTGACTGAGGTTTTCCACAGTTCCGGCCTGCGGAGGGGCACCCCGCACTCGACGGTGTGCACCATCCCGTCCACGCCGTAGCGCTTTGTAGTGTTCTGGCCACAAAACGGACTTGGTGATTCGCGAAAGGCCCCTCATGAACAGTCTCGCTGCTGAAGCCGACACCGCCGAGCTCGGCGGCCTCGCTGGCTGGACGGTCGACCTGATGGACGCGCTCGGTGGGCCGGGCGCTGCCGTGGCCGTGGGGCTCGACAACCTCTTCCCGCCGATCCCGAGCGAGCTGATCCTGCCGCTCGCGGGCTTCACCGCCGCGCAGGGCCGGTTCAGCCTGGTGGAGGCCCTGGCCTGGACCACGGCGGGCTCGGTGATCGGTGCGGTGATCGTCTACCTGGTCGGCTACTTCTTCGGACGGGAGCGCACTCGCAAGCTCATCACGATGCTGCCTCTGGTCAAGGGGTCCGACTTCGACCACGCCGAGAAGTGGTTCGCCAAGCACGGCACGAAGGCGGTCTTCTTCGGACGCATGGTGCCGCTCGTGCGGAGCTTCATCTCCGTGCCCGCCGGTATCGAACGCATGCCGTTCTGGATCTTCCTGGGGCTCACGACCATCGGCAGCCTGCTGTGGAACTCGATCTTCGTGATCGCGGGCTACTTCCTGGGAGCCAACTGGCACGTCGTCGACGAGTACGCGGGCATCTTCCAGTACGTCGTCATCGCCGCCATCGTGATCGCACTCGCGGTGTTCGTCGTCAAGCGCGTGCGGGAGCGACGCAACGCGCGAGTCTGATCCCGCGCACGTCGAGAACGGGCATCCACACGGCCGGTGTGGGTGCCCGTTCTCGTGTGTGTGCACCGGGTGGTCAGGGGGCCAGGACGGGTTCGCCCTCGCCTCGACGGCAAAAATGTGGCATAAATCACTATGCCCGGGCGGCTACCATTTGCGACCGATTCGAGACGGAGGTGTTCACTCGCCCTGCGGTCGAACGACCGCCGAAGTTGGTGTCTGTTAACACAGCGCTGATGAGATGGCCGCGATCGGCGGCCTGGATACGCCCACCGGGGGTAAAGTATCGCCTCGTTCGCGGGTCGGCCCCGACAGGCGCATGCGCGTCACACAAGGAGGTTGCATGCCGGAGGCATACGGCGACGCCGCCGACGCTGCCGAGGCCGGTACGGCGACGGACGACGTACCGAGATCGGGCGGACGGTCGACCGACGACGTCCAGCCGTCGGCGGAGGCGCGCGCGGACGAACGCCGCTTCCGGTTCTACACCGCAGCGGTCCTGACCCTCGGCATCGCCGCGGCCGTGGCCCTCTCGGCCTGGCTGCCCTTCCACGGCTCGGTGCACCTGTGGTGGATCGGCCCCCTGCTGGCCGTCGCGTTCCTCGGAGCCGAGCAGCTCGGGGTCAACGTCGATGTCCGCAGCGGCATCTCCTGGACCATCTCCTTCACCGAGATCCCCCTCGTCATCGGCCTGCTGGTCGCGCCCTTCGAGGTCGTGCTCGCGGCCCACGTCCTCGCCGGTGTCACCACGTTGCTGGCGCGCCGCGTCACCGGCCGGGTCCTCTACAACGCCGGGGCGTTCCTGATGGAGGTCACGAGCGCGTTCGCCGTCGCGGGCCTCGTCAGTCAGGCTCTCGGCAGTCCGGCCGAGATGCCGTGGCTCGCCGCGCTCGCGGGCACGTTGACCGCGCCGCTCGCGAGCACGTTGCTGGCGATGGCCGCCGTGCGGGTCCTGCGCCGCCGCATGCGGATCGGCACCGTGGTCCGCCTCGCCGGCCGCATCCTCGTGGTCGGCTTCGTCAACGCCTCGGTGGGGCTCACGGGCTACCTCGTGATCTCGAAGACCCCGGAGGCGTGGCCGATCGTGCTGGCGGTGAGCCTCGGCCTCGCCGCGCTGTACTGGGCGTACTCCGACCTGCTGCGCGAGCAGCGCGACATGGAAGCCCTCACCGACGTGAGTCTCATGGTCGCGAGGTCGGGACAGCAGGTCGCCGCTCGTCCGGCGAGCCGGACCGGCGATTTCGGCGTCGACGTCGATCTCGACGAGTGGACGACGATCGCCGAGCGCATCCGCGACCAGCTGGCCGCGGCGCGGATCGTGCTGCGGCTGCGCCTCGACCCGGACGAACCGTTGCGCACCGTGGTGGTCGGCGACGACCTGCCCCGGGAGTCGCAGGGCGACCTGGACGACGACCCGCTGTTGCGGCTGCCGGGTTCGCACGTGCGGCACCTGCGCATCACCGAGACCAACACCCGGATCCGTACCGCGCTGCTCGACCGGGGTGCCCACGAGGTGCTCGCCGTCCCGCTGCGCAGCGCCAACCAGCTGCTCGGGATCGTCGAGGCCCACGACCGGCTGTCGCGGTGGCGGGGTTTCGGCAAGTACGACGTCCAGCTGCTCGGCACGATGGCGAGTCACCTGGCGACCGCGCTCGACAACCGCAGGCTCCTCGCGACCCTGCGCCACGACGCCTACCACGACCCGCTGACGGGCCTGCTGAACCGGCCGGGCTTCCGCCAGGTCACCGCCGAACCGCTGCGCGAGAGCGAGAACTCGGTCGTCCTCCGCGTCGACCTCGACGTGTTCTCCACCGTCAGCGACGCACTCGGATACACGTGGGCCGACCGGATGCTCATGGCCGCGGGCAGGCGCATGCGCGACACCCTCGGCGCCCACGTGCCGCTGGCGAGGCTGGAAGGGGCGTCGTTCGCGGTCCTGCTCGCCGACTGCGAGGTCGAGGACGCGCAGCGGATCGCCCAGCTGCTGCGCGGCCAGCTGTCGGCGCCGTACACGGTCGACCGGCTCATGGTGGAGGCCAACGCGGTCGTCGGATACGTCGCCACGACCGCGCCGGAGAACGCCGAACGCGCCGATGTGGACAGCCTCCTGCAGCGGGCCGACATGGCCGTGCGCGCCACCCGCAGCGGTGAGGAGGTCAAGTCCTACGTCCCGAGCATGGGACAGATCTTCCTGCGGCGATTCCAGATGGTCACGCAGTTCCGGCAGGCCATCGACGAGGGCCAGGTCACGGTCCACTACCAGCCCAAGGTCGCCCTGCCGGGCAAGCAGGTGCTCGGCGTCGAGGCGCTGGTGCGCTGGCAGCATCCCGAGTTCGGCCGGGTCGACCCCGACGAGTTCGTGCCCGCCGTCGAGGCCGCCGGCCTGGTCGGGCTGCTCACCTCGTTCGTCCTCGACACGGCGCTCGACCGCGTACGGCGGTGGCTGGACGACGGGCTGCGCATCTCCGTCGCCGTGAACCTGTCGGTGCGCAACCTCGCGGACGCGGAGTTCCCCACGCGCGTCGCCGAGTCGCTGGAGCGGTTCGGCGTCCCCGGCGAGCTGCTCACCCTGGAGCTCACCGAGTCCGACGTGATGCAGGACCCGGGGCGCGCTCTGCCGATCCTGCGCGAGCTCAGCGACCTGGGCATCGAGCTGGCCGTCGACGACTTCGGCACCGGGTACTCGTCGCTGGCCTACCTGCGGCAGCTCCCGGTGGACCAGGTCAAGATCGACAAGAGCTTCGTGTTCGGAATGGGCACGGATCTCGGGGATCTGGCGGTGGTCCGCTCGATCGTGGAGCTGGGCCATTCCCTCGGGCTCACCGTGGTCGCGGAGGGCGTGGAGGAGGATCTGGCGCGCGATCAGCTGGAGGCCATGGGCTGCGACGTGGCCCAGGGATACCTCATTTCCCGGCCGCTGGCGGAAGACCGCCTGGAAGCCTGGTTGCAGGCCAGGACGGTGCGTTCTCTCGGGCGTACGTCCGAGAGCTCCGGGGCGGTCCTGACCCTGCTGACCTGAGGTTTCGCCAAAAACCGACCCCCGCCTCAGAGGGGTGACGAAGTGCTGTATTGTTGTCCTCAGCCCGGTGAGGGCAGGCCCCTTTAGCTCAGTCGGCAGAGCGTCTCCATGGTAAGGAGAAGGTCTACGGTTCGATTCCGTAAAGGGGCTCGGTGTGTGTTACGAGGCGGTGTAGCTCAGTCGGTAGAGCAAGCGGCTCATAATCGCTGTGTCGCCGGTTCGAGTCCGGCCACCGCTACGCTGTTTCGATGAGAGAGTAAGGAGCCGTTGTGGCTGCCACCGACGTACGACCGAAGATCACGCTGGCGTGCGAGGAGTGCAAGCACCGCAACTACATCACCAGGAAGAACCGTCGTAACGACCCGGATCGCCTGGAGATGAAGAAGTTCTGCCCGAACTGCGGTACGCACCGGTCGCACAAGGAAACGCGCTGACGCAGATCTCTCAGAGCTAGCTCTTCGAAGCCGCCCCCGCCAGTCGGGGGCGGCTTCGTTGCGTTGGCCGGAAGAGTCTAACGGTCCCAAGGTTGGAAAAAACCCAACGATTGGGGCTACTTTCGAGTAGTGGCGTCCGTCACTCTGTCGCAGACCCATTTCCAACCCTGCGGAAGTGAGGGACCGAGATGAAGAGGTTGACGAAGACGACGGTCGCGGCCGGAGCGTGTGCGCTGGCGTTCGGCGCGCTGGCGCCTGCCATGGCGTCCGCGGCCTCGACGCCGGCGGAGGTCGAGGGTTACTCCGCCGACGTCCAGGCCGCGGCGGTGTCCGCGCTGGTGGAGGAGCGAGGCATCGACGAAGCCGAGGCGACCGCGCTGCTGGGCAGCCAGGACGCCGCGGTGGCGGCGCTCGACGCGGCGTTGCAGCAGCTCGGAGACCGTGCGGCCGGCGGTTACCTGGACGCCTCGGGCAAGCCGGTGGTCAACGTCGTGAGTGATGCGGCCGCGGAGGTGCCCTCGCTGGTCGACGGCACCGGCGTCGCCACGAAGCTCGTCGAGCACTCGACCGCCGAACTCGAGGCGGCGCGGGCCGCGCTGCCGACGGTGGTCGGCACGGCCGTCGCCACCGACCCCACCACCAACCAGGTGGTGGTCACGGTCGCGGACGAAGCGAACGACGCGGAGGTGGCCGAGCTGACGGCCGCGGCGCAGCGACTCGGCGACACCGTGCGGGTCGACCACGTCGCGGGCGGGTTCGACACCGCCATCTACGGCGGCGAGGCCATCACCGGTGGCGGCAGCCGCTGCTCGGCGGGCTTCAACGTCAACTCCGGTGGCCAGAACTACATCGTCGACGCGGGTCACTGCACGGGTGCGGTGTCGCAGTGGAACGTCGGCCCGTCGGTCGGCGCGAGCTTCCCCGGCGACGACTACGGCCTGATCCGCAACGACACGGGCAGCGCTCCGGGCGCGGTGAGCCTGTACAACGGCTCGACGCAGGCGATCAGCTCGGCCGGGAACGCCTCGGTCGGTCAGTCGATCTGCAAGAGCGGCAGCACCACGGGCCTGACCTGCGGGACCGTCCAGGCCACGAACGTCACCGTGAACTACGCGGAAGGCGCCGTGCACCAGCTGGTGCAGACCTCGGCCTCCGTCAACTCCGGTGACTCCGGTGGCGCCCTGTTCGCCGGCAGCACCGCTCTCGGTATCACCTCCGGCATGGGTGGCGGCAGCTCCTTCTTCCAGCCCGTCACGGAGGCGCTGAGCGCCTACGGCGTGCAGCTCAACTGAGTCGGCTGAGCCGAGGTTGCGTGTGGCAGCCGTGCTCGGTCCCGCGATCGGCGGGCGAGCACGGCTGCCGCCGTCGTGTTCGGCCGGTGCGGGTGAGGCGGTAACCTGCCGTTCGTGCCACTGGATCCGAGTTACGCAGGGCGCACCTATCCGCCCACCACCACGTACGAGGTCAGCTGCGCCAAGATCGCGGAGTTCGCCGACGCACTCGGCGACGACAACCCGCTGTATCGCGACGCCGAAGCGGCCAAGGCCGCCGGTCACCCGGACGTGCTCGCCCCGCCCACGTTTCTCACGATCATCAACCTGGCGTCGATCAACGCGATCGCGGCCGACCCCGACCTCGGGCTCGACTACTCCCGCATGGTCCACGGCGACCAGCGGTTCACCCACCACCGTCCGGTGTACGCGGGTGACGTGCTGCAGCTGACCACGCACATCGACGAGGTCTTCGCCCGCGCGGGCAACGACTTCCTCAACGTGCGCGCCGATATCGAGACCACGGCGGGGGAACCGGTGTGCACGACGCACGCCCAGCTCGTCGTGAGGGGGGAGTGACAGTGGCAGAGACGATCGGTGCCGAGGTGACCGTCGGCGACGAGTTGCCCCCGCTGTCCGTGCGCGTCACTCGCGACCAGCTCGTGCGCTACGCGGGCGCCTCGCTGGACTTCAACCCGATCCACTGGAACGAGCGCTTCGCCACGGAGGTCGGACTTCCCGGCGTGATCGCTCACGGGATGCTGACCATGGCTCTCGGCGGCAGGTTGGTGACCGACTGGTTGGGCGATCCCGCCCGGCTCGTCGAGTACGGCGCGCGGTTCACCCGGCCGGTCGTGGTGCCGGACGACGGTGTCGGCGCGCTCGTCGAGTTCACCGGCAAGGTGGCGCAGGTCCGGGACGACGGCACGGCCCGCATCGACATCACGGCGAAGTTCGAGGGCAGGACGGTGCTGGGCAAGGCGCAGGCGGTCGTCCGCCTCTAAGGCGCCCGCTCGCCCGAGGTGTCAGCGCTGCCCGAGTGCGGCGAGGACGGCGTCGGCCATGGCCCGCTCGCCCGCCGCGGTGGGGTGCAGGGGCGCCGCGCCCGTGGTGGACTCCAGCCCTTCGATCCAGGGTTCGGCCGCGCACAGGTGGTGCTTCGCCGTGGCCGACGTCGTGTCGACGAACTCGGCGCCGTGTGTGTTGGCCTGCTGCTCCAGGACGTGATTCAGCAGGTCCAGGCCCTCCCGCAGCGCGGCGAGGTCGCCGGGAGCGTGCGGGAGCACGTCGGCGCACGCCGCCGGATCGCCGGGCAGGATGGCCGGGTAGCCGACCACGAGCACCCGCGCCTCGGGTGCCTTGTCGCGGACGGCACGCACCGCTGACGCCACGGCCGCCACGGTGTTGCCGACGCGGTCCTCGACGGCCGCGCTCTCGCCGCACTCACCACCGTCGGCCGCCACCTCGGCGCACTGACCGGCCAGCTCCACGAGGCCGACGTCGTTGCCGCCGATGCCCACGGTCACCAGCGTCGTGTCGGGCGTGACCGCGTTCAGTTGGGGCGGGTTCGTGCCGTCGGCCGTCTGCTGGGGCCGCGTGAGGTGCTCCGTCGTCGCCCCGCCGCAGCTGGTGTCGACGAACGTGTCGGGTTTCAGGGCCGCGGCGACCAGGTGCGGGTAGTTGTTGTCCGACCGGTCGCACCCGCCGGGCGAGCCCACGGGACGACCGGTTCCGGGAGCCGAGGTGTAGGAATCGCCGAGGGCCACGTAGTGCACCGGTGACTCGCCGTCCAGCTCCGGCCCGCCTGCCTGGGGGCCACTGGCGCACGCCGTCGCCAGCGTTGCCGCAGCCACCGCCACCGATGCGAGTCCCGCTCGTCCGCGCAGCACCCTTCGAGTTGTATCAGCCGGCTCGGTTCCGGGCCTGTCGAACGAGGTCGTTCACCAGGCCGGCCGCCTGATCGGGTCGGTCGACGGTCGCGAGCACCCGGCGGTTGCTGCGCAGGGTGAGCACCAGCGCGTCGCCGCCCCGGCACTTGAACGCCACGTCCCCGGAGGCGTTCGTCCGCACGCCGAGGCCGCCGTTGCCGAGCACCCCGAGCGTGGTCGTGCCGGCCGAGGTGATGTCGTCGAGCGGCACGGTCCTGCGGGGGTAGCCCAGAACGCCCATGCGGATCGAGACGGCGTCGGCGTCGATCGTCACCCGCACACTGCCGACACCGAGGGCCGCGAGGAGGCCGATTCCCAGCGGCACGAGAAGTGAACTCCACGGGGCCGGTGATCCCGACAGAGCACCGACGACCGCGACGACGACCGGGAGCGCGACGACACAGAGCACCGCCAACCCGGCGTTCGTCGAACCGCCGACCCACGTGGCCCGCTCGTGCTCGGACAGGCCGACACTCTGGGCACCCGCGACGGCGGTGGCGTCGACGGGACGCTGCTCCGGAGGGACGTCGGGTGCGATGAACCACGCCACCGCGCCTGCGGCCCCCGCGGTCGCCAGGATGACGGGGATCGCCAACGCCGCCCCGGACGCCTCCCTCCACGAGGCCGCGTCGAGCGTGGCGAGCATGGACGTCGCGAGTGCGGCGACGGGCAGCGCCGCGAGGCCGGAGGCGAGGCCGAGCAGCGGGCGATGCACTCCGCGCCCGCGCCGCAGTAGCACGAGCGCCGCGATCGTGAAGGCGACGGCCAGCACGAGCGCCGCGAGGAGCGTCCACGTCGTCAGGACGTCGAGATCCGTCGCCCTGTCAGGGGCGCCCGACGGGCCCCAGTGCGTGGCCACTTCGGCGGGAAGCCGGTCCGACCAGGCGTTGCGGAGCGCTAGTGCCGCGCCGCTCAGCAGCACGGGACCACCGAGGACGGCCAGCGCCACCCGGAAGGGAACACTTCTCACGAGAACTTCCTCCTGACGATCGTGACCAACTCCTCGGCGTCCATGCCGACGCGCCGGCTTTCGGCCACGAGCTCGCCGACGAGTGTGGCGAGCCGGGCATGGCCGTCGGCGTGACCCGTCACCACCGCGCCACGCCTGCGCCGGAGGTCGATGACGCCTTCGTCGCGCAGCGTGGCGTACGCGCGGAGCACCGTGTGCACGTTGACGTCCAGCGACGTCGCGAGCTCGCGCGCGGGCGGCAGGCGGTCGCCCGGTGCGATGCGCCGTTCGGACAGGGCGCGCCGGACCGACGCGGCGACCTGCTCGTACAGCGGCACCGTGGACGAGGGGTCGATGCGGAACAGCATAGTTCTAACTGTACTAGAACAAACTGGTTTAGAGGAAGTGTGTCCGTCCGCGAAGACGACGAAGCCCCCGAGGTGCACACCCCGGGGGCTTCGGACGTTCGTGGGCGCCGGTGCCGCTACTTCGCCTCGGACAGCAGCTCCGCCACGCGGGTGACGCCCTCGACGAGCTCGTCCTCCGCGAGCGCGTACGAGAACCGGAAGTACCCGGGCGTGCCGAAGGCCTCGCCGGGCACCACGGCCACCTCGGCCTCACGCAGGATCAGGTCGGCGAGCTCGACCGTGTCGGCCGGCTTCTGCCCGCGGATCTCCTTGCCGAGCACCGCCTTCACCGACGGGTAGGCGTAGAACGCCCCCTCCGGGGTGGGGCACTCGACGTTCGGGATCTCCGACAGCATCGATACGATCCTGCGGCGGCGGCCGTCGAAGGCGGCGCGCATCTCGTCCACCACGTCCAGCGGGCCGGCGACGGCCGCGAGGGCGGCGCGCTGCGAGATGTTGGCGACGTTGCCGCACAGGTGCGACTGGAAGCTCGCCGCCGCCTTGATCACGTCCTGGGGGCCGACCATCCAGCCGACGCGCCAGCCGGTCATCGAGTAGGTCTTCGCGACGCCGTTGAGGATCAGCGTGCGGTCGGCCATCTCCGGCACCACCACGGGCAGCGACTCGGCCTTGGCGCCGTCGTAGACGAGGTGCTCGTAAATCTCGTCGGTGATCACCCAGATGTCGCGCTCGGCGGCCCAGCGGCCGATCTCCGCCACCTGCTCGCGGGTGTACACCGCGCCGGTCGGGTTCGACGGCGAGTTGAACAGCAGCACCTTGGTGCGCTCCGTGCGCGCCGCCTCCAGCTGTTCGGGCGTGACCCGGTAGCCCGTCGACTCGTCGGCGGTCACCTGCACCGGCACACCGCCGGCGAGGGTGATCGACTCGGGGTAGGTCGTCCAGTAGGGGGCGAGCAGCAGGACCTCGTCGCCCGGGTCGAGCAGGGTCGCGAACGCGGAGTAGACGGCCTGCTTGCCGCCGTTGGTCACCAGCACCTGCGACGCCTCGCACGAGAAGCCGGAGTCGCGCAGCGTCTTGGCGGCGATGGCCTCCCGCAGTTCCGGAAGTCCGGCGGCGGCCGTGTAGCCGTGGTTACTCCGGTCGTACACCGCCGCCGCGGCCGCCTCCACGACGTGCTCGGGGGTCGGGAAGTCGGGCTGCCCGGCGCCGAAGCCGATCACCGGTCGCCCCTCGGCCTTGAGCGCCTTCGCCTTCGCGTCGACGGCGAGCGTCGCGGACGGCGTGATGCCGGCGATGCGGGCGGACACGCGGGGACGGGAGCCGGAAGCGATGCTGTCGGATGTGGCCATGCCGACAGTTTTCCACGCGGGTCATAGTGCCAGGCAGCAGCCCTCCTCCGAGTGTTGTGGCCCCCTGCCGGAACGGGCGGCTGAAGCCCGGGACGAGCCCGTCGGCGCGCCGTAACGAGGGCGTGGTTGCGAGTCACCGTCGGGCTTGCCGTAGACTGCTGAACTTGGAACGTGCGGAACCGGCCCCACGACCCTCGCGGGGTCGGTGAAGAACGTCCTTGTGAGTGGGTCACCGCTCGAAGGGGTGTAGCTCAACTGGCAGAGCAGCGGCCTCCAAAGCCGCAGGTTGCAGGTTCGAGTCCTGTCACCCCTGCGTTGACGTGTCAGGTGGAGCGGAGGAGTAGCTCGTGAGCGAGGACGGGGAGAAGGACAAGGAGAGGGCGGCCGAGCGCCCTTCCCGTCCGGACACCGCCGCGGCTCGGCGCGCACGGCGTGCCTCCGCTGACCGAACGGGCACACCAGCCAAGGCCGGCTCCGGGAAGGGTGCGGAGTCAAGCAAGCGGCCCGCGCCCAAGGGGCGAGCGTCGGACAAGGGCGCCAAGACCGAAGGCAAGGGCGCGCCGACACCGAAGCGGAACCGGCAGGAGACCAAGAAGAGCTCGCTCTTCTCCCGCATCGGGCGTTTCATCCGCGAGGTGTGGGGCGAGCTGCGCAAGGTCATCTGGCCGACGCGCAAGCAGATGGTCACCTACACCACGGTGGTCCTGGCCTTCCTGGTGTTCATGGTGGCTCTCGTGGCCGGACTCGACTTCGTCTTCCTTGAGGGTGTCGACGTCGTCTTCGGTGACTAGGTTGCCTACTTCCTCGCGGGTCGCGGCGTCCACGCGGCGCCCGCGACCACCACACGCGATCAACTGAGAGGACGGACAGTGACCTCCGAGAACGGCTCAGGAGCCGGTCAGGACATGACCGGCCTCTCCGAGGAGCAGGCGCTCGCCGATTCCGGCGCCCCGGACTCGGACGCCACCGAGACCGCCGAGGTGCCGGAGGCCGAGCAGCCCTCGGAGACGACCGAGACTTCCGGGGATTCGGAGGCCGCCGGCGAGGACACCGACAGCGCGGCCGCCGACGAGCAGGACGAGGACCCCGTGGCGAAGCTGCGCGAGGAGCTGCGCTCGCTGCCTGGTGAGTGGTACGTCGTGCACTCCTACGCCGGTTACGAGAACCGGGTGAAGAGCAACCTCGAAACCCGCCGGCAGACGCTCGACGTCGAGGACTACATCTTCCAGATCGAGGTGCCCACCGAAGAGGTCACCGAGATCAAGAACGGCCAGCGCAAGATCGTGCAGCGGAAGGTGTTGCCGGGTTACATCCTCGTGCGGATGGAACTCAACGACGCCTCGTGGAGCGCGGTGCGCAACACCCCGGGTGTGACCGGCTTCGTCGGTGCCACCTCGCGTCCGTCTCCGCTCAGCCTCGACGACGTGGTGAAGTTCCTCGCCCCGAAGGTCGAGAAGCCGGAGCCCGCGAAGGTCGGCAAGGGCGAGGCCGCTGCGTCCGAGCAGCCCGCCGCGTCGGGTGCCGTGGAGGTCGACTTCGAGGTGGGCGAGTCCGTCACGGTCATGGACGGCCCGTTCGCCACGCTCCCCGCCACGATCAGCGAGGTCAACGCAGACGCCCAGAAGCTGAAGGTCCTGGTGTCGATCTTCGGCCGGGAGACGCCGGTCGAGCTGTCGTTCACCCAGGTCTCCAAGATCTGACGGCCGGGTACGCTCGGCCGCAGGCACAGTCCCACGCCATGGCAGGGGCGTGGGGACGAGCGACATTGAACAGGAACGAAGAATGCCACCCAAGAAGAAGAAGCTTGCAGCGATCATCAAGCTGCAGATCCAGGCGGGCGCCGCGAACCCGGCCCCGCCCGTCGGTCCGGCGCTGGGTCAGCACGGCGTCAACATCATGGAGTTCTGCAAGGCCTACAACGCCGCGACCGAGTCGCAGCGCGGCAACGTGGTACCCGTCGAGATCTCCGTCTACGAGGACCGCTCGTTCGACTTCAAGCTCAAGACCCCGCCCGCCGCGAAGCTGCTGCTGAAGGCCGCCGGCGTCGACAAGGGCAGCGGTGAGCCGCACAAGTCGAAGGTCGGCAAGGTCACCTGGGACCAGATCCGTGAGATCGCGGAGACCAAGAAGTCCGACCTCAACGCCAACGACGTCGATCAGGCCGCCAAGATCATCGCCGGTACCGCCCGCTCGATGGGTATCTCGGTCGAGTGATCGTCGGTGGTCGGACGACCCGCCCGGGTCGCCGGACCACCTGTGGAAGGGCCACGCGCTGACCCGCACCACGACTGATCCGCCACGAACTTCCGAAGGACAGAGAATGACCAAGCGCAGCAAGGCCTACCGTCAGGCCGCCGAGCTGATCGACCGCGAGCGGCTGTACACGCCGCTGGAGGCCGCGAAGCTCGCCAAGGAAACCTCCAAGATCAAGATGGACGCCACCGTCGAGGTCGCGATGCGGCTCGGCGTGGACCCCCGCAAGGCCGACCAGATGGTCCGCGGCACCGTGAACCTGCCGCACGGTACGGGTAAGACCGTCCGCGTCATCGTTTTCGCGACCGGTGACAAGGCCGCCGAGGCCGAGGCCGCCGGCGCCGACGCGGTCGGCTCCGAGGATCTGATCGAGCGCATCCAGGGTGGCTGGCTCGATTTCGACGCCGCGATCGCGACGCCGGACCAGATGGCGAAGGTGGGCCGGGTGGCCCGCATCCTCGGCCCGCGTGGCCTGATGCCGAACCCCAAGACGGGCACCGTGACCCCGGACGTGGGCAAGGCCGTGTCCGACATCAAGGGCGGTAAGGTCAGCTTCCGCGTCGACAAGCAGGCCAACCTGCACATGGTGATCGGCAAGGCCTCCTTCGACGTCGAGAAGCTCGTGGAGAACTACGCCGCCGCGCTCGACGAGGTGCTGCGGGTGAAGCCGTCCTCCTCGAAGGGCCGCTACCTCAAGAAGATCACCTTCTCCACCACGATGGGCCCGGGTATCCCCGTGGACCCCTCGCGCACGCGGAACCTCCTGAGCGAAGAGGTCAACGCCTGACGGGCACCTGATGTCCTCCGGGGCGGTCATCCGACGGGATGGCCGCCCCGACGTCGTTTCGGGGGAGTGCTGCTCAGTTGCCGCCGGTCGACGAGGAGCTGGGACTCGCCGGGCAGGCGGTGGGCCCGGGCTCGTGTGCGGTGATCAGCCACTGGCCCATCTCGACCTGGCTGACCTCGAACACGCCCAGCGCCGGGCCGCCCTCGACGGCGAAGTCGCACGAGTCGATGCGCACCGTGGTTGCGTCCGGGTCGTACCATTGGGGATAGATCGACTCGGCGTAGTCGTTGACGTGGGTGACCTGCTCGTGCAGCGCGAGTACGGCGGCTCGGCAGTCCTCGTGGCCGGTGTTCTCCGCGAACCGCTGCTGGATCCCGCGGTCGTTGTCGAAGTGTCCGCAGGCCTCGGCGATCAACGGCCGGTTGGTGCGGGGGTCTTCCTGGGCGATGGAGTCGTACACCCGCCGCACCGCTTCGTACGGTTCCTTCGCCAGGAGCTCCTGGGTGTGGTAGGTGCCTCCGCCCATGCGGGCCGCGGCCTCGGTGTCGGTGCCACCGTTGTCGGTGCCGAAGAGCTGGTTGAAGGCCCAGGTCGCGAAGAGGGCGAGCAGCAGGAAGAAGACGAGCCAGCCGAGGATCTTCTTACCGAGCCACTGCACCCACCGGGGTAGGCGCGAGGGGGGCGCCGGGGGTTGCGACGGAGGTGGTGGGACTGGTGGCGGGACGAGGTCCGTGGTGCCGGTGGTGCCGAGCTGCGCGGAGGGATCGGCCTGGGAGCCGGCTTCCTGCCGGCGCATCAGTTCCTGGAACTGCTGGAACTGTTGGAACTGCTGGAACTCGCGGAAGGTCTGGAGCTGGCGTAGCTGTTCGGCGTCGAGTTGCCGGCTCTCCGCAGGGGTGAGCTCCACGCCCGGACCAGGGTCGCCGGACACCGCACCGGGTGCGCCGCCGGGGTCCGGTCGGGTGTCCGGCCTGTCGGGCCGGTCGGGCGTTCCGTCGGGTCGCTGCTCCACCACGTCACCCATGATGCCTGCTCACGCACGATTCGTGGCCACCCCTTTCGGCATTCGTCGGGCTGGGCCGACGGGAGCGGATCGTGGGCACGGCGGACGGCCGTTGACGTGGGGTTTGTCAGGGGGCGGTGGTGGGGCCGTTCGCGGTGGTGCGTATGCTGGTCGACGGTTCTACCGAAGACCGCTGGTCTTTCCCACGCCCGAGCGTGGGGAACGAAGGTCCCGTGCAACGCGGGCGGCCCGCGCAGGAGGACGACGAGGCTTTGTGTGTCGGATCGTGTCCGATGCGCGAAACGACGCCCCGCGCCTACTGCGCTGGGGCGTTTTGTCGTTTGTGGGGGTCCGGGCCCGCCGGTGGTCATTGATGCCAAGAGAGGAGGCGACCATGGCGAAGCCCGACAAGGTGGCGGCCGTCGCCGACATCGCGGACAACTTCCGCAACAGTTCGGCTGCCGTCGTCACGCAGTACAGCGGCCTCTCCGTGTCCCAGCTCAGCGAGCTGCGCCGCGCTCTCGGCAACACCGCCAATTACCGGGTCGCGAAGAACACCCTCGTCAAGCGTGCCGCCAGCGAGGCGGGTGTCGAGGGGCTCGACGAACTGTTCGTCGGTCCCACGGCCATCGCGTTCATCGAGGGCGAGCCGGTCGAGGCCGCGAAGGCGATTCGTGACTTCGCGAAGGACAACAACGCCCTCGTGATCAAGGGCGGCTACATGGACGGCAAGCCCCTCTCGGTCGGCGAGATCGAGCGGATTGCCGACCTGGAGAGCCGCGAGGTGCTGCTCGCCAAGACGGCGGGTGTGCTGAAGGCGAAGCTGTCCCAGGCCGCTGCGCTGTTCCAGGCCCCGGCGTCGCAGATCGCCCGCCTGGGCGCTGCGCTGGAGGAGAAGCGCAAGTCCGAAGGCGGCGCCGACGAGGCTGCCGAGAGCTGACCACCACCCACCTGACTCACAACCCACGAGTCCGCTAGAGGAAGGAACGCCATCATGGCGAAGCTGAGCACCGACGAACTGCTCGACGCGTTCAAGGAGCTGACGCTGCTCGAGCTCTCCGAGTTCGTGAAGAAGTTCGAGGAGACCTTCGACGTCACCGCCGCCGCTCCGGCTGCCGTCATGGCCGCCCCGGGCGCTGCTCCCGGTGCCGCTGCCCCGGCCGAGGAGGAGAAGGACGAGTTCGACGTCGTCATCGAGGCCGCTGGTGACAAGAAGATCCAGGTCATCAAGGTCGTGCGCGAGGTCGTCTCCGGCCTGGGCCTGAAGGAGGCCAAGGAGCTCGTCGAGAGCGCTCCGAAGGCTCTGCTCGAGAATGTCGACAAGGAGGCCGCCGAGGCCGCCAAGGAGAAGCTGGAGGCCGCCGGCGCCAAGGTCTCGCTCAAGTGAGCTAGCGCCACCTCGGCTTCGAAGGCGGGTCGTTCGTCGTACGACGAACGACCCGCCTTTTTTGTTGTCACCCGGTCGTGGGTTAGTGT